>NZ_JBEXYL010000002.1:0-187549 GCF_040630895.1 Streptomyces sp. NPDC005728 | reverse complement strand
GCAGGCTCCACCACCGTCCACGGCGCCACCGGCCCCACCGGCTCGAAACGATACTCATCGACCACGTCACCGGTATTCCGCAACCGCAGCCGCACACGCGCGCTGCCGCCCGGATCCACCGCCACCGAAGCCGGCTCCAGAGAAGTCCACAGGGTCACCGTCCGGACGCTAGCGGGACGTTCCGGTCGGGTCAGGAGGCTCAGGGGTAACGTCGGTGTCCGCGGGGGCAAGGGTCCGTGCCCCTGCCCCCGAGGTCACAGGTCCGCGTACCGTCACCCGGTGTCGTAGAGCCGGTTGAAGTACATCCGGCCGACCCGCTTCTTGATCTTTTCGCGGACGGGGCCCTCTCCCTCCTTCTCCTCGACGTCGTACTTCGGGTCGGCCAGTTCCTCGGTGATCAGCCTGAGCAGGTTCTTCTGCGTCTGGTCGTCGTGCGCCGCGACATGGCGCTCCAGCTCGCTCCAGGGGTCCGTGTCGACCTTCGGGTGTTCCTTGCGGCTCCTCGACCTGACCACCGGCAACGGCGGCTGGTCGTCGGCCCGGTTGTAGATCGTGCGCAGGCCGCCCGTCAGCCTGTTCTCGTTGACCAGGACGTTGTGGTACTCGACGAGCGCTCGGCCGCCACCGCCCGTGGCGATGTCGTGCCCGTCCTCGGTCTGGCGGATGTGGCCGATCTCGTGCTGGACGGTCTGCGTGAAGGTGTAGCCCTCGTCGGGCGTGCTGTTGATGAGGATCAGGTCGTGCCCCGGCACGTATCCTCCACCGCCGTAGGCTGCGACGATCTCCGCGGCTGTCATCGCCTCCGCATCGGCGTCGCCCGCCAGGCCGAAGAGCGTCAGGACACTCTTGTCGTTCCGTTCCTCCTCGCCCAGGCCGACGACATGGCCCTGCGGATACCGGCCGAACGGCACGCCCGCCTTCACACCGTCGGGCACCTCGACGATCTTGATGTCGCGCTCGATCCCGAGTTCCTGCTTCGCCTCGCCGACGACCTCGGCGTCCACGACCCGCTGCACGGACGCGACCCCGTGCCCGCAGTTCGCGTCGTGCTCATGCCGTTGCTCGGACATGGCCCGGACCACCGCGGCATTGCCCGCCATGCGCTGCAAGGTCATCAGCCGCTGCGCGCCGGTGGTCGGCGCCACGGGCGGCCGGGCCCTCTGCCGGTCACTGTCCTGCCGGACGCGTGTCCCCTGTGCGCGCACGCCACTCCCCTCGGCGCCGGAACGACTGACGCACCAGCGATACCGGGCGCCGGCCGCGGGCGGAAGGGCCCGAGGGGCAGCCCTGGGGGCAGCGGCGGCCGGCATCGGAGCATCCGGAGCCGTGGGACTGCCCTTGAGGGCAAGGGACTTGCCCTCACTCCGGCACCCATGGCCGTTTCCGTGACCGCTCCGCGCGCGTGAGGCTGAGAGGCGTTCCTGTCTCGTACCCCGAGGAGAGCAGAGCATGCCGTCCTACCTGTCACCCGGCGTCTACGTCGAGGAGGTGGCCAGCGGCTCGCGCCCGATCGAAGGGGTGGGCACGTCGGTCGCGGCCTTTGTGGGACTCGCGCCGACCGGCCCGTCGAACGAGCCGACCCTGGTCACCAACTGGAGCCAGTACGTGGCGAGCTTCGGTGACTTCACCGACGGCTACTACCTCGCGCACTCCGTCTACGGCTTCTTCCAGAACGGCGGCACGGCGGCCTACGTCGTCCGCGTGGGCGGCTCCGCCGAGGGCGCCCCTCTGGACGGCTCGACCGGCCGGGCCCCCGCCGTGCCGGTCGAGCCCCCCGCCCGGGCCGCGCTGCCGGCGGGCGAGCCGCAGCAGCTGGGCACCTTCACCGTGGCGGCCATCGCGTCCGGCGGCGAAGGACCGCTGAGCGTCGAGGTCGCCGACCCGGAGGGCGAGGGCCCGGCGGAGCGGTTCCGGCTGATCGTCAAGGACGGCGACAAGGCCGTGGAGACCTTCGACGTCACGGCCAAGAAGGGCGGCCGCACCTACGTCGTCACGCAGGTCAAGGAGCGCTCCAAGCTCATCGCCGTGGCCGAGGCCGCGCCGGCCGCGCAACTGGCCCGCCCGGACAACCAGACGGTCGCCCTCGCGGCCCCGGCCGCCGCCCCCGCCGCTCCCGCCACCCGCGCCGTACCGTCGTCCGACCGGTCGGACGAGTCGCACCCGGGCCCGGCCACGTACCTCGGCGACTCCGCCGACCGCACCGGCTTCGGCGGTCTGGAGGCCGTGGACGAGGTCTCGATGGTCGCGGTGCCCGACCTGATGGCCGCCTACCAGCGCGGCGCGATCGACCTGGAGGCCGTCAAGGCGGTCCAGCTCGGCCTGATCGCGCACTGCGAGCTGATGGGCGACCGGGTCGCGGTCATCGACCCGCCGCCCGGCCTCAACGCCCGGCAGATCCGGGTGTGGCGGCAGGAGACGGCCGGCTACGACTCCAAGTACGCGGCCCTCTACTACCCGTGGATCAAGACGTTCGACCCGAGCAGCGGCCAGTCCCGGCTGGTCCCGCCGAGCGGTCACGTCGCCGGCATCTGGGCCCGCAACGACTCCGAGCGCGGCGTCCACAAGGCGCCCGCCAACGAGGTCGTACGCGGCGCGGTGGACCTGGAGATCCAGATCACCCGGGGCGAGCAGGACCTGCTCAACCCGATCGGCGTCAACTGCATCCGCGCCTTCCCCGGCCGCGGCATCCGCGTGTGGGGCGCCCGCACCCTCTCCTCCGACCCGGCGTGGCGCTACCTGAACATCCGCCGGTACTTCAACTATCTGGAGGAGTCGATCCTGATCGGCACCCAGTGGGTGGTGTTCGAGCCGAACGACCACGCGCTGTGGGCCCGCATCCGGCGCAACATCTCGGCGTTCCTGGTCAACGAGTGGCGCAGCGGCGCCCTGTTCGGGCAACGGCCCGAGGAGGCCTACTACGTCAAGTGCGACGAGGAGACCAACCCGCCGGAGTCGGTCGACGTCGGCCGGGTCGTCTGCGAGATCGGCATCGCGCCGGTCAAGCCCGCCGAGTTCGTGATCTTCCGGCTGGCCCAGTTCTCCAGCGGGAGCGGGGAGCTGGAGGAGTAGGCCGCACCGCCGCCTACTCCCCCGCCTCGTCTTCACCCACCTTCACTTGGACTTAGAAGGACAGCGAACACATGAGTCTCCAGCCGGGTGACGCCCTCACCTCACACAATTTCGGCCTGCAGATCGACGGCGTGATGGTCGAGTACCTGGCCGAGGTCAGCGGCCTCAGCATCGAGCAGGACGTCATCACCTACCAGCAGAACACCCCGGGCGGCCAGAACGTGGTCAAGAACCTCCCGGGTGTGAAGAAGAACGGCACCTGCACGGTGGTCCGCGGCATGACCCAGTCGGCCTCGTTCACGCAGTGGATCAACGAGTCCATCTCCGGGCAGATGACCACGGCCCGCAAGAACGCCTCGATCATCATGATGGACTTCCAGAACAACCCGGTGAAGCGCTACCACCTGCGCAACGCCTGGTGCAACAAGATCGACGCGAGCACGGTGAAGGCGGGCGAGGCCTCGGCCCTCACCGAGACCGTGACCATCGCGTTCGAAGAACTGGTCATCGAGTAATGCGGCGTTCGGCTGCCAGGGCCGGCGGCGCCGTCGCGTACCCGGGTGCACCGGGAGGGGAGGCGGGTGCGGGGGTGCCCGATCCGGAGTCGCTGCCGGCCCCGGCTCCCACTCCCACTCCTGCTCCTGCCCCTGCCCCCGTGCTGCAACAGGAGTCGCTGCAGACCGAGTTCCCCTTCCAGCTGCCGCGCGGATACGTCGACGAGTCGGGCACCGTCCACCGGGACGGCGTGATGCGGCTGTCGACGGCACGGGACGAACTCGTCCCGCTGCGGGACGTGCGGGTGCAGGAGAACCCGGCGTTCCTGTCGGTCGTGCTGCTCGGGCGGGTCATCACCCGCCTGGGCACGCTCCCGCTGGTCCACGACGGCGTCGTGGAGAACATGTTCGCCTCCGACCTGGCGTTCCTTCAGGACTTCTACCGCCAGATCAACGCGGAGGGCCACACCCGGGCAGCCGTCCGCTGCCCGCACTGCTCGGAACCCTTCGAGGTGGAACTCGGCGGGAGCCGCCTGGGGGAATCGTGACGTACGCGACCGACCGACTGCACGAGGAGATCGCGTACGTCGCCTACCACTTCCACTGGAGCCTGGAGGACATCCTGGACCTGGAACACCACGACCGCCGCCGCTACACGGACGAGATCGCGTCCCTGGTGACGCGGGCCGGGGCGGAGGGCTGATCGGTGGGTTTCCTGGACCGGTTCCGCGAGCGCGGCGAGGGCGATGCTCCGGCCCCCGCAAGGACGGACGACGGGGCGACGACGGCTGGGCCCGAGACACCGCCGAACCGTGTGGCGCCGGAGCGTCCGGCACCGACCGCGGCAGGACCCGCGGTGGCAGCTCCCTCCTGGCCGGGGCTGGCGCCGATCCAGCGTGCCGTGGCGGCGGGCGAGGCGGGCGTCGCCGACGCCGCGTTCGGCGGACGGCTGCCCACCTGGCAGAACCCGTCGTTCATGGCCACGGCGTCGCATGCGGTCCTGGACGGACGGTCGAGCGCCGCACTGGGCAGCAGCACGCCCCACCCGGCGACGGCACGACCGGTACCGGGCCTCGAACACCCCACGGCAGCGCTGCCCCTCACGGGCCCGGCCCCGGCGGTACAGCGCGCTCCGGCAGTGCCGCTACGACTGCTGCCGCCGAGGGTGCCGATGCCGCCGAGCGGTGGGCGGGGTCCGACGGTGGGTGCGGCTGGGGCACGCGCTGGGGCTGGGGCTGCGGCTTTGAGCCCGGCATCGGCGCCGGGTCTGGGTCCGGACGCGCGTTCGGCTGCCCGTTCGGGTCCGGTTGCGATGGGCTTGGGTGCGGGTGGGGCGGGGGCGGGGGCTGCAGCTGCGAGTCCGGCACCCGCGCCGGTCGTGGGTCCGGACCCTCGTACGAGTGTCCGTGCTGCTCCGGTCGCGGGTGGGCCGCGCGGTGTCCCGGCCTCACCGTCTCCGGCCGGCACACAGGTCCGTACGACGCCGTCGGCTGCCCCGCACTCGCCCTCGGTCCAGCGCGTGAGTGGGGCCGGCACCGGTACGTCCGCCGTCACGACCGTTCCGGGAACGCCCGTGGTGACGCCGCTACCGCCTGCCGCACCGGCGGCGAGCCCGGCGCCGCCCGTTTCCGGTCCGCGCGTGGCTCCGGTCGCGGCGGGCTCACCGTCCCGGTCGAGGTCCCTCACCAGCGCACGGACCCAGCCGACAGCGGTGCAGCGTCGGACGCTGCCCGTGGCACCGCGGCTGCCCACGCCCACGGCCGACTCTGCGCCCTCGGGCGAGGGCCGCCGGTACGCCGGCACGGTGCACCCTGCCGACAGCGGACCCGCCGCCGAGGATGCGGGACAGGCATCGTCCGAGGCGCCGAAGGCCGCTGCCCGCAAGGGAGCCGGCGCCCCCACGGCAACTCCCTTGCAGACGCCCGCCTCGCCCCTGGGCGGGGAGCCGCCGACGGCGCCCGGCACAGACAGCACGTCCACAAACAGCGAGGCACCCAGCCAGTCCGCCGAGAAGCCCGTCGTCCAGCGGCGCCCGGCCAACGCCTCCGGCCGGCCCGGGCCCACACCCGTCGGCAGCGGACATAGGACGGCGGCCCCCGGCACCGCACCCACCCCGGCAACCGCAATCCGGCCGGGCAGCCCCACCGCCACACCCGCCGAGCCTCCTGCCACCACAGCCGTACCGCTGCCCCCGCCATCCCCGTTCCGGACACAACGGACGGCAACCCCCGGAAGCACGCCGACGGCTGACGCCCCGACCCCGGCCACCGCTGCCGCACCGCTTCCGCTTCCACCACTCCCGGTCCAGACGCAGCGGACGACGGCGGCTCCCGGCCCCACGCCGACTGTCGGCACTCCCGACCGCCCCACGCGGGCGGGCACCAGCCCCGCCCCGGCGACCGCAACCCGGCCGGGCAGGCCCACCGCCACGCCCTCCAACCCCAAGCCGCCGGCCCCCACTGCCGTACCGCTCACGCCAACCCTGATCCAGACGCAGCGGACGACGGTCCCCGGCTCCACGCCGGCCGTACCCACACCCACCCCTGGCATCGATGCCGACAGCGCCGTCACACCGGTACGACGACCGGCGCCCGACGACCCGCACCCGGCCCCGTCGGGCGAATCGGTGCCCGTGCAGCGAAGCACCGCCCGCGTAGGCCTCGGCGCCCCCCTCTCCTCGCACCCGTCCGCCTCGACGGAGGCCTCGCCCCACCCGAACCGACCGACCGCACCACCCCGTGAACACCCGCCGGTTCAGCACACGCCGCGCTCTGTCGCCAGGTCGGCGCAGCCCGCCGATCAGCGGTCCGCCCCGTCGACCACGCCGACGCCCCCGGTCCAACGGAGCACGTCACCCCGGCACCACACGCCCACGCCCACGCCCACCACACCGCCCCACCCCGGCCCGTCGGTCCGACGGAAGTCCGCGAGCGAGCCGAGCCTGCCGACCCCGCGGCCCGGCCGCCCCTCGCCCCGGCCGCCCACGGCCACCCCACCCATCACTCCGGCCGCACAGCCGCCCCTGCTCACACCCGACGGCACCCCGACACCCGCCGCCGCCCAGCACACCCCGCCGGCCCACACGGTCTCCCCGGCCGCACAGCCGCCCCTGCCCACGCCCCATCACGCCGCGGCCCCCGCCATCCAGCGCACCCCCCGACAGTCCTCGCCCACCCGCCGTCGTCCCCCGCTCGGCGCCCCTCTGACCACCGCCCCCGCCGACGCCGCCCCCCTCGCCACGTCCTCGGCCCCGGCACCCGCATCGGCACCGACCTCACAAGCACCCTCGACCCCGGCACCCGCACCATCCCCCGACGCAACCCCGGCCCCATCACCCGCCGTACCCACAGCCCAACCCACCACCCCGCCAGCCCTCCCCACACCCCCGTCAGCCAACCCTCGGCCTCTGTCACCGCCCCCCGGCGCCACCCCGACCCCACTCCCCGTCCAACGCGCAACGGCGGCCACCCCCCTCCCCGTAACCCGTACAACGCCGCCCGCACCCCCACCACCGGCGTCATCCGCGTCGCGTACCACCTCCGACCTGCCCGTCGTCCAGCGTTTCTGGAAGAAGAAGGCCGGGCCCGGCGCGCCTCCCATGGGCAAGTCCGCCACCGGCGCTCTCGCCTCGGCCGCCGCTGCCACCGTGGCCACCACCGTCACCAGGCAGTCCGCCCCGGTCACCGGCCACCACGCCGGCGCCCCGCCGCCCCACACCGCCCGGGCCGAGGCGCCTCCCCCGTACGCACCGCCCCCGAACGCCCCGGCCCCGGGCCAACCACCCCCGCCCGAGTACTCGGCGATACCCCCCGGCGCCTTCGACCCGAGGGAACTCACCGACTTCCAGCTCGACGAACTCGTGCACCGGATCATCGGCCGCATCACCCGGCTGATCCGCACCGAACTCCGCCTGGATCGCGAACGCATCGGCAAGCTCCGCGATCCTCGCCACTGACAGAAAGGCCCATCCGCGATGTCCCGCCAGGACCCGGGCTCCACCATCTGGTTCACCCTCAGCATCGACGGAGAGAGCCTCGGTTACTTCAACGGCTGCGAGGGGCTGTCGTCGCAGGTGGAGGTCGAGCAGCGCCAGGAGGGCGGCAACAACGGCTTCGTCTGGCATCTGCCGACGCGCGTCACGTTCTCGACCATCCGGCTGACCCGCCCGCTCACCCCGGACACCGCCAAGGTCGCCAAGTGGATCTCGTCCGTGCAGACCGGGATCAAACGTCCCACCGCGCAGATCGCGGCGCTGCGCGCGGACGGTTCGGAAGTGGCCCGCTGGGGGCTGATCGACGTACTGCCGGTGAGCTGGACCGGTCCCACCCTCGACCCGGCCAGCCCGGCCGTGGCGACCGAGGTGCTGGAGATCGCCCACCACGGGTTCACGGACTGAGGGGACGGGGACGACGACATGGCGAAGGGCAGCAAGGGCGGCGCCGGCAAGAGTCTGGTGCGGGCCACGCTCGCGATCCACGAGCCGCCCGTGGGCACCAGCACCACCCCGGGCGGGATCATGAGGACGTTCGGCTTCGACTTCAACCCGGCACAGCTGTCGCTGACCCGCCGCGCCCAGTGGAAGTCCACCCCCGCGCAGATCGAACGGGACGGTCCGATCCCGGAGTTCATGGGGTCCCAGCCGCGCGAGATGAACGTCGAGATCTTCCTCGACTCCTCTAACGAGCCGACCAGCAACACCGTGCTGAAGAAGGTCGAGGCGCTGCTCGACTGCTGCCAGACCACGGCCAAGAGCATCGCGGCCAAGCAGCCGTCGCCGCCCTGGGTGGTGCTCCAGTGGGGGTCGTTCTCCACCGCCCGGTTCACGGCGTACGTGAGTTCCGTGGAGGCCGGTTACACCCTGTTCGGGACGACCGGTGTGCCCATCCGCGCCACCTGCCGGCTTCAGCTGCACGAGATCCCCAGCAAGACCAAGGGGCAGAACCCGACCTCCGGCGCGCTCACCGCGCAGCGCGTGCACCGGGTGGTGGCGGGCGACTCGTTGCAGTCGCTCGCCTGGCGGGAGTACGGCGACGCGGCCGCCTGGCGGGCGATCGCCGAGGCCAACGGCATCGACGACCCGGGGCATCTGCCGACCGGTGTCGAACTGGTGCTGCCCGCCGTCGAGGAGGTGCGTGCCTGATGGTGCGGTCCGCGTTCTCCAATGTCATCGACGTGCGGATCGGGGGCGCCAAGCTGCCGCCCGAGTTCGCCCGTGCCCTCGTGGACAGCTATGTCGACCAGGGTGTCGGCGTACCGGCCGCGTTCCGGCTGACCTTCCGTGACCCGTACCGGCTGCTCCTCGGCAAGCTGAGCGTCACCTTCGGCACCAAGGTGGTCCTCGCACCGGTCGCCGACGGGCAGGGCGCCGCCGATCCGCTGCTCACCGGTGAGGTCACCGGCCTGGAGGCGGACTACGACGGCACCGGCACCTTCACCGTGATCCGCGGGTACGACCTCGGGCACCGCATGCTGCGCCAGCGCCGGGTGGCCGCCTACCGCAACCAGAGCGCGTCCGACATCGCCCGCAGGCTGGCCGCGCAGGACGGCGTGCCGGTCGGGCGGATCGAGTCGACGAAGACGGTGTACGAGTTCATCAGCCAGTCCAACGTCACCGACTGGGACTTTCTCGCACGGCTCGCCGACGAGAGCGAGATGGTCATGTCGGTCGACGCGGACGGGAAGTTCCAGTTCGTGAAGCCGAAGTCGGCGTCCGGGGCGCCCTCGCCGAACACGGAGGGCGACAAGAGCCCCTTCGTGCTCCAGGCCGGGCACGACATCCTGCGGCTGCGGGCCGCGGTGACCGCCGCCGACCAGGTCGGCAAGGTGGAGTCGCGGGGCTGGGACGTCACGACGAAGAAGAAGCTGACGGCCACCTCTCCCGCGCGCGTGTACCCGGGCATCAGCATCGGCACCACCCCGCAGGCCGCGGCCGGCAAGTTCAGGCCGGCCAAGCTGGTCGAGACGGGCACGCCGTACGACAAGCAGAACGAGGTGCGCTTCGCCGCCGACGCGCTCGCCGACGACGTCACCTCGTCCTTCGCCGAGCTGGAGGTCGTCGCGCGCGGAAACCCCAAGCTGCGGCCGGGAGTTCCGGTGGCCCTCGCGGATGTCGGCGTGCCCTTCGAGGGGAAGTACACGGTGACGTCCGTACGGCACGTCTTCGGTGACGGCACGCACTACGAGGCGTGGGTGACGGTCAGCGGGCGGCAGTGGCGTTCGCTGTACGGGCTCGCCTCGGGCGGGGCGGACAGCACGCCCCGGCTGCCCAGTGTGGCCAACGCGCTCGTCACCGACGTACAGGACCCGCTCCGGCAGGGGCGGGTGAAGCTGCAGTTCCCGTGGCTGGACGACGCGTACGTCAGCGACTGGGCGCGGACCGTGCAGCTGGGCGGCAAGGGCGGCGGCGGGGTGTTCCCGATGGACGTCGGGGACGAGGTGCTGGTCGCCTTCGACCGGGGCGCGCTGGACCATCCGTTCGTGATCGGCGGGCTCTACAACGGGCGGGACAAGCCGACCGTGGTCAGTGACGTGCCGTTGCACGACGGCCTGAAGAAGCAGGCCACCCGGCACACCGTCGCGGACCGGCAGGGCAACCGCATGGACCTGCTCAGCCAGCGGACCGGCGGCCGCAAGCAGGGCGTCCGGCTCGCCACCGGCAACAACAAGCTGGTCATCAACCTGGACCGGACGAAGACCGAGATCACCGTGGACAGCAAGGGCGCGGTGAGCATCAAGGGCAGCCGGTCGGTGAGCGTGGAGGCGGGCACCGATCTGACGCTGAGCGCGCGGCGCAACCTGACCATCAAGAGCGGCGGGCTGCTCGACATCCAGGGGCGGGGCGTCGTCAACGTCAAGTCCCTCGGCGGAACGGTCACCATCGACGCGATGGGCGCCCTGAACCTGAAGGCGCTGGGTGCCGCCATGCTCAGCGCGGGCGGAAGCGTGCAGGTCAACGCCATTGCCAACGTGGGCATTCGGGCCGTCACGGTGCCGATCATGGGCGTGCTGACCTCCAACGGGATGCCGGTGATGGTGGTGCCGGCATGAGCGGGCGCGAGGTCGTGCTGCGGGGAAGGCAGGTGGGTGGCTGATGGCCGAGCAGTTCGTCGGGTCCGGCTGGTCGTTCCCGTTGCGTATCGGGCCGACCGGCGGGATCGCGCTGGTCAGCGGGGAGCGGGAGATCGAGGAGGCGATCCGGCTGGTGCTGTCGACCGCGCCGGGCGAGCGGCCGATGCGGCCGGACTTCGGGTGCGCGATCCACGACCTGGTCTTCGCACCGGTCAACGAGCAGACGGCGGGCCGCATCCAGCACGAGGTGTACGTCAGCCTGGACCGCTGGGAGCCGCGCATCGAGGTCGACGACGTCGAGGTGTCCGCGGGCCCCGACCAGAGCGTCCTGTACATCGACGTCCGCTACGCGATCCGCGGCACCAACAACCCGCGCAGCCTGGTCTTCCCCTTCTACGTCATTCCGTCCCACGACGAGCAGGACGGCAACTCCCCGGCTCCGGAAAGCGACCGCTGATGGCCCTGCCCTCCCCCAACCTCGACGACCGCCGCTTCCAGCAGTTCGTCGACGACGCCAAGCGCTACATACAGCAGCGCGCCCCGGAGTGGACCGATCACAATGTCTCCGACCCCGGTGTCACCCTCGTCGAGACGGTCGCGCACATGGCCGACCAGATCGTCTACCGGCTCAACCGGGTGCCGGAGAAGAACCATCTGGCGTTCCTGGACCTGGTCGGGATCACCCTGTTCCCGCCGTCCGCGGCCCGTACGGACGTGACGTTCTGGCTGTCGGCGCCCCAGGAGGAGCCGGTGGCGGTGCCGGTCGGCACCGAGGTGGCCACCCTGCGCACCGAGAGCGAGGAGGCGGTGGTCTTCGCCACCGAGCGCGCGCTGGCCGTCGTGCCCTGCGCGTTGCGGCATCTGCTGGTGCAGCGCCGGGGCGAGGCGGCCGTCGACCGCACGCACGACCTCGCCGAGGAGGACAAGGACGTCCTGTGCTTCGCCGAGTCGCCCGACCCCGGCGACTGCATGCTGTTCGGGTTGACCGCGGCCGTACCGCACTGCGCGCTCGCCCTGGATCTGGACAGCCGGGTGGACGGCGTCGGCGTGGACCCGCGGCAGCCGCCGCTGGTGTGGGAGGCGTGGACGGCGGACGGCTGGCAGCCCTGCGAGGTCGACCGGGACGGCACCGGCGGCCTCAACCGCCCGGGCGAGGTGGTCCTGCACGTCCCCGGCGGTCACGTCCTGTCCCGCAACGCCGGCCAGGAGGCGGGCTGGCTGCGCTGCCGGGTCACCGAGCCGCTGTCCGGCCAGCCCTTCTACACCACCTCCCCGACGGTCCGCTCCGCCGAAGCCTTCACCATCGGCGGCACCACCCCCGTCGTGCACGCGGAGACGGTCTACGACGAGGCGCTCGGGGAGTCCACCGGACTGCCGGGACAGCGGCTGCGGCTGGCGCACGCCCCCGTGGTCGGGGACGAACCGCCGGTGCTGCTGCAGACCGCCGAGCACGAGGGGTGGGCGGACTGGCAGGTGGTGCCCACCTTCGCGGCCTCCGGGCCGTACGACCGCCACATCATCCTGGATGCCGCCACCGGGGAGATCGCGTTCGGTCCCGCCGTGCGCGAGCCGGACGGCTCGCTGCGCCAGTACGGGACGGTCGCCCCCAAGGGCGCACCGATCCGGGCCCGCCGCTACCGCACCGGCGGTGGCCGCGCGGGCAATGTGGCCCGGGGCGCCGTACAGATCCTGCGCACCTCCATCCCGTACGTCTCCGAGGTCGTCAACCGCGAGGCCGCGCGCGGCGGGGTGGACGGGGAGACGGTGGAGGAGGCGAAGGTCCGCGCCCCGATCACGCTGCGCGCCCAGGAACGGGCCGTCACCCTGCGCGACTACGAGGAGCTGGCGCGCCGTGCCGCCCCGGAGACCGCGCGCATCACCTGCCTGGAGGGCGAGGAGGGCGAGCACGGGGCGTACGCGGTACGGGTGCTGGTGGTCCCGCAGGCGGTCCCGGACCCGGGCGGCCGACTGCGCTTCGAGCAACTGGTGCCCGGCGACGCCCTGTTGGACCGGATCACCCGGCACCTGGACGAACGCCGGCTCATCGGCACCCGGTTGGCGGTCGGACCGCCGTACTACCAGGGCGTCACGGTGGTGGCCACGGTGCACGCCTTCCGGGGTGTGGACACCGACCGGGTACGACGGCAGGCGCACGACGCCCTCTACCGGCATCTGGACCCGCTCACCGGCGGCGCGGACGGCACCGGCTGGCCGTTCGGCCGACCGGTCCAGGCCGGCGAGGTGTTCGCGGTGCTGCAGCGCGTGCCGGGTGTGGAGCTGGTCGACGCGGTGGTCCTCCACCCCGCCGACCCGCTCACCGGGAAGCGCGGCGAGGCGACGGACCGTATCGACCTGTCCCCGCCCTCGCTGGTCTTCTCCTTCGACCATCGCGTCCGGGTGATCGGGGACGGCTCCTGATGAGAGGCTCCATCGACGGCCTGGGCTCGTCCGCGCCGATCAGCATGATGCTGCCCGCCGTGTTCGCCGACGACGACCTCGCCCAGCGCTTCGTGGGCGGGCTCGACGAGGTGCTGGCCCCCGTCCACAGCGTGCTGGACTGCCTGGACACCTACTTCCGGCCGTCTCTGGCCCCGCTCGACTTCGCCCAGTGGCTGGGGAGTTGGGTGGGGGCCGAGACGGAAGGCACGGAGCCGGAGCCGCTGCTGCGGGCCGCCGTGGCCGCCGCCGCGTACCTGCACCGTATCCGTGGCACGCGGCGCGGGCTGGCGGAGGCGGTGCGGCTCGCCTTCGGAGTGGAACCGGAGATCACCGAGAGCGGCGGCGCCTCCTGGAGCGCCCGCCCGCTCGGCCCGTTCCCCGGCGAACCCCGCCCTGCCCTCCAGGTGCACCTGCGCCTGCCCGACCCGACCCCCGCGGACCGGTACCGCCTGGACACCCTGGTGGCCGCCGCCCGCCCCGCCCACATGCCCTACACGGTGCGGGTGACCGCCGCCGATCCCGCCGACGACGCCGACAGCGCCGTACCCGCCGAAAGGACCCCCGAGCGATGACGACCACCCAGAACTGCGCCGAATGCGGCACCCGCGCGGAACCGGGCCAGTCGTTCTGCGACGCCTGCGGGGCGGTGCTCGACTGGACGGACCGGGCGAGGGCCACGGCGGCAACGCCGGCCTCGTCGGCCGAGGCGGCTGTGGCGTCCGGAGCCCAGGCGAGGGGCTCCGGAGCCGACACCCGCCCGGACACCCGCCCGGACGGCCGCCCCTCGGCCTCCGATACGGACTCCCGTACCGACTCCGGCGGAAACGGCACGCCCGACCGCGGCTCCCGGGACGTACCCCCTGTCCCGACCCAGGAGTCAGCCCCCACCACACCGGACGCCACCCCCACCGAACCGCTGCCCGCGACAGCACCGGAACCGGAGCCGGAGCCGGAGCCGGATCCCACGCCTGCCCCCAGCGCCCCGGACGACGGCCTCGCCGACCGCGCCCGCCAACTCCTCGTTCCCGTGGCCGACCCGGAGGCCCCTCCCGCCGCCTCGCCCTCCGTCGCCCCCGTGCTGCCCGGCCGCCCCGCGCTCCAGCGCCCGCAAGCCGTACGGGCCCCCGGCGAGGAACTCGGCACGGACGGCGGGACGCCCTGCCCCTGGTGCTCGACGCTCAACCGGCCCGACCGGCACTACTGCGCCCGCTGTGCGATGCCCATGGCCGGGGAGAGGCCCGTCGCGGGGCGGCTGCCGTGGTGGCGGCGGCTGCCGGGGCTCGGCCACCGCGAGACGCCCTGGGCGGGCGAGCGCCCGCGGCTGCGCCGCGCCTTCGACCGCGTCCTGACCTGGCTGGGCGCGGCACTGGTCCTGGCCCTGCTGATCCTGCTGGCGGTGAACATCCCCAAGGGAGTCCAGGCGACCCGCGACCACTTCGCCAAACGCGCCCCGGTCGCGCCGGACACCTACAGCGCATCCCGCTCCTACCCGGGCCACAAGCCCCAGCTGGCCTTCGACAAGCACAGCAACACCTGGTGGGGCCCGGGCGTCGCCGACTCCGGCCAGGGCCAGTGGATCGAGGCACACTTCTCCGAGCCGACCCGGCTGCTGGACCTGATCATCACGCCGGGCGTGTCGACCCGCGAGGACCAGATCTCCCAGTCGGCGCTCCCGCACCGCGTCGAGGCCCGCATCACCACGGCCGACGGAAAGTCCACGACCCGCGAACTGACCCTCGACCAGGGGGCGGGCTCCCAGCGCATCCCCTTCCGCGTCGGCAAGGTCACCAGGGTCCGCTTCACCCTGGAGTCCGCCTACCAGGCCTCGACGAGCAAGCAGGTGGCGATAGCCGAGATCGAGTTCTTCGGCCCATCGAACACCAACGGGACGTGAGCCGCTGTCTGCCGAGCTGCGTAAGGCCGGCCGTGTCGCCCCGAAAGGGACCGGGGACATCACGGGAGACAATTGGCGGCGACCGCCTCTCGCCGCGGAAGGTGGCAAATGAAGTACGTCACGGCCGTCCGGGAATCCGAAGGGTTCTACCTGGACCCGGGGGCCTACCTGGCCGAACTCCCAAAGCTGCGCGACCGGTTGCCGGCCGGGGCATGGGCCTTTGCTTCCGATCCGGCACATGACGACATGGGGCACGGCAACACGCACTGCGTCAAGGATCTGGAGTTGTCCCGAATCCAGGTGGCGGCGAGATCCTCCCGGACGAGGACGGCGGTTGCGTGCACGAGATCGCCTTGACCGATGCGACGATCACGGTCCGCCGCCAGGATCTGGAGGCGGTGTGGGACAACGTGAACTGACGTCTCGTCACGACACGGCGGCTGAGGCAGCGCGGTGGGCACGTGGGTGCCGTCGCTGTTCTCCTTGCTGAGCACGAATGATGCCGACCGGCGCCTTTTGTGCCAACCAAGAAGCCTCGTCGCAGCCGGCCGCGAGGTTGCCTACAGCCCCACGATCTTGTTCCACCGCTTCGCGAACTCCACCCGTTCCGTGGACGTGATGTCGCGGGCGATGGCGAGGCGCTTGCGCATGGTGGCGTCGGGGAAGATCAGCGGGTTGTCGGCCAGGGCCGCGGTGTCCTTGTCCCGGGCCTTGGCCAGGACCTCCTTGGCCGCCGGGACCGGGCAGACGTAGTTGACCCAGGCGGCGAGCTTCGCGGCGACCTCGGGGTCGTAGTAGTAGTCGATCAGGCGCTCGGCGTTGGTCTTGTGGCGGGCCCGGTTGGGGATCATCAGGGAGTCCGACCACAGCTCGGCGCCCTCCTCGGGGACGAGGAAGCGGATGTCGGGGTTGTCCGCCTGGAGCTGGATGACGTCGCCCGAGTACGCCTGGCAGGCGAGGACGTCGCCGCTGACCAGGTCCTTGGTGTAGTCGTTGCCGGTGAAACGGCGGATCTGGCCGCGCTGGACCTCGCGCTCCACCTGGTCGCAGACCCGGTGGAAGTCGTCCGCCGTCCACCGGGTGATGTCGACGCCGTTGCCCTGCATCAGCAGCGCGAACGCCTCGTCCAGGCCGGACAGGAGGGTCACCCGGCCCTTGAGGTCGCTCGCCCAGAGGTCCGAGACGTGGCGTATCTCGCGGCCGAGCTTGCGGCGGTTGTAGGCGATGCCGGTGATGCCCGACTGGTACGGCACCGTGTACCGGCGGCCCGGGTCGAAGGCCGGGGAGCGCAGGAGGGGGTCCAGGTACTTCGCCACATGGGGCTGGTGGGCGCGGTCCATCTTCTGGACCCAGCCCAGGCGCACGAACCGCGCGCACATCCAGTCGCTGATGACGATCAGGTCGCGTCCGGTCGACTGGTGGTTCATCAGCGCGGGGCTGATCTTGCCGAAGAACTCGTCGTTGTCGTTGATCTCCTCGACATAGTCGGCGGAGATGCCGGTGCGCTTCTCGAAGGCCTCGAGGGTGGGCCGCTTGTTGGGGTCGTCGTCGTCGGTGTCGATGTACAGCGGCCAGTTCGCCCAGGTCAGCTTCTTGTCCGCGGAGTCGTCGGACACCGCACGGTCGCCGGGCTTCACGTAGGCGGCGGGCACCCCGCAGCCGGCCAGGGCGCCGAGCGCTGCGGTGCCGCCGAGCGCTCGCAGGAGGGAACGGCGGGAGACGGGACGCGGAAGCGAGGATGTCTGGGCCACACATGCAGCATGCCCCGATGCTCCGCACGCGGACAATCGACGCTGCGTCGAGCCCGCCGGGTGGGACCCGACACCTTGTCGATCAGCGACGGCACGGCGAACGCAGCGGCCCCCGGACGGGGAGGTGTCCCGTCCGGGGGCCGAGGTTCGTGCTGCGGCTGAGCCGCCGGGGACTTACGCCTCCAGGGACGTCATCACGTGCTTGATGCGCGTGTAGTCCTCGAAGCCGTACGCCGACAGGTCCTTGCCGTAGCCGGACTTCTTGAAGCCGCCGTGGGGCATCTCGGCGACGAGCGGGATGTGGGTGTTGATCCACACGCAGCCGAAGTCGAGCTTCTTGGACATGCGCATCGCTCGGCCGTGGTCCTTGGTCCACACCGAGGAGGCGAGGGCGAACTCGACGCCGTTGGCCCACGCGACGGCCTGGTCCTCGTCGCTGAAGGACTGCACGGTGATGACCGGGCCGAAGACCTCGTTCTGGATGATCTCGTCGTCCTGCTTCAGGCCGGAGACGACGGTCGGCGCGTAGAAGTAGCCCTTGTCGCCGACCTGGTGCCCGCCCGCCTCGACCTTGGCGTGGGCCGGCAGACGGTCGATGAAGCCGGAGACCTGCTTGAGCTGGTTGGGGTTGTTCAGCGGGCCGAAGAGGACGTCCTCGTCGTCGGGCTGGCCGGTCTTCGTCTCGGACGCGGCCTTCGCCAGCGCCGCCACGAACTCGTCGTGTACGGACTCCTGGACGAGGACGCGGGTCGCGGCCGTGCAGTCCTGGCCGGCGTTGAAGAAGCCCGCCACGGAGATGTCCTCGACGGCCTTGGCGATGTCGGTGTCCTCGAAGACGACGACCGGGGCCTTGCCGCCCAGCTCCAGGTGGACCCGCTTGAGGTCCTTGGAGGCGGACTCGGCGACGGACATGCCGGCGCGTACGGAGCCGGTGATGGAGGCCATCGCCGGGGTGTCGTGCTCGACCATGGCGCGGCCGGTGTCGCGGTCGCCGCAGATGACGTTGAAGACGCCCTTGGGCAGGATCGAGCCGATGATGTCGGCGATCAGGACGGTCGAGGCGGGGGTGGTGTCCGAGGGCTTGAGGACGACCGTGTTGCCCGCGGCGATGGCCGGGGCGAACTTCCACACGGCCATCATCATCGGGTAGTTCCACGGCGCGACCTGCGCACACACACCGACCGGCTCACGGCGGATGATCGAGGTCATCCCGTCCATGTACTCGCCGGCCGAGCGGCCCTCGAGCAGCCGGGCCGCGCCCGCGAAGAAGCGGATCTGGTCGACCATCGGCGGGATCTCCTCGGAGCGGGTCAGCCCGATGGGCTTGCCCGTGTTCTCCACCTCGGCCGCGATCAGCTCCTCGGCGCGCTCCTCGAACGCGTCCGCGATCTTCAGGAGGTACTTCTGCCGCTCGGACGGGGTCGTGTCGCGCCAGGCCGGGAAGGCCGCGGCGGCGGCGGCCATCGCGGCGTCCACGTCCACCTGCCCGGACAGCGGAGCGGTGGCGTACGCCTCGCCCGTCGCGGGGTTGACCACCTCGGTGGTCCGTCCGTCGGCGGCGTCCCGGAACTCACCGTCGATGTAGTTGCGCAGACGACGCAGCTCGGTGCTCACTGCCGGCCTCCTGATCTGGTTCAAGGGTTCACGCTGTCCAGCTGTCCCAGCTGTCCAATCGCTGAGACAACCCAACCCTAGTCTCCGTACCCACGTTTTCAACACCCCCGCCGTCACCAGTTCTGCGAAATCCGCAAGTCTGGGTATCGAAAACAACGAATTTCATCGCCGGGCCCTTGCGAAACTGTCGAGACGTCGTGCACAGTGAGGTCGTGGCCAGTCGAAGCGCAGACCAGAGGGACTCGTCCCGCGAGTCCAGGAACGGCACTCCCCAGCTGGATGCCGTCTCCCTCGCCATCATTCAGCAGCTCCAGGAGGACGGCCGCCGGCCGTACGCCGCGATCGGCAAGGCCGTCGGCCTCTCCGAGGCGGCCGTGCGCCAGCGCGTCCAGAAGCTGCTGGACCAGGGCGTGATGCAGATCGTCGCCGTGACGGACCCGCTCACCGTGGGCTTCCGCAGGCAGGCGATGGTCGGGATCAACGCCGAGGGCGATGTCGAGTCGATCGCGGATGCGCTGACCGGCATGTCGGAAGTCGAGTACGTGGTGATGGCCGCGGGCTCGTTCGACATCCTCGCCGAGATCGTCTGCGAGGACGACGACCACCTGCTGGACGTCATCAACAAACGCATCAGGGCCCTGCCCGGCGTGCGCTCCACCGAGAGCTTCGTCTACCTCAAGCTCAAGAAGCAGACCTACATGTGGGGAACCCGATAACCGTGACCCAGAAGGACCTCAGCCGTACCGCGTACGACCACTTGTGGATGCACTTCACCCGCATGTCCTCGTACGAGAACTCCCCCGTCCCGACCATCGTCCGGGGCGAGGGCACCTACATCTACGACGACAAGGGCAGGCGCTACCTCGACGGTCTCGCGGGCCTGTTCGTGGTCCAGGCCGGTCACGGCCGCACGGAACTCGCCGAGACCGCCTTCAAGCAGGCCCAGGAGCTGGCCTTCTTCCCGGTGTGGTCCTACGCCCACCCCAAGGCCGTCGAGCTGGCCGAGCGCCTCGCCGACTACGCCCCGGGCGACCTGAACAAGGTCTTCTTCACCACCGGCGGCGGCGAGGCCGTCGAGACCGCGTGGAAGCTCGCCAAGCAGTACTTCAAGCTCAAGGGCAAGCCGACCAAGTACAAGGTCATTTCGCGTGCGGTCGCCTACCACGGCACCCCGCAGGGCGCCCTGTCCATCACCGGCCTGCCGGCCCTGAAGGCCCCCTTCGAGCCGCTGGTGCCGGGCGCGCACAAGGTGCCGAACACCAACATCTACCGCGCCCCGCTCTTCGGTGACGACCCGGAGGCCTTCGGCCGCTGGGCCGCCGACCAGATCGAGCAGCAGATCCTCTTCGAGGGCCCGGACACCGTCGCCGCGGTCTTCCTGGAGCCCGTGCAGAACGCCGGCGGCTGCTTCCCGCCCCCGCCCGGCTACTTCCAGCGCGTGCGCGAGATCTGCGACCAGTACGACGTGCTGCTCGTGTCGGACGAGGTCATCTGCGCCTTCGGCCGCCTGGGCACGATGTTCGCCTGCGACAAGTTCGGCTACGTCCCGGACATGATCACCTGCGCCAAGGGCATGACCTCGGGCTACTCCCCGATCGGCGCCTGCATCATCTCCGACAAGCTCGCCGAGCCGTTCTACAAGGGCGACAACACCTTCCTGCACGGCTACACCTTCGGCGGTCACCCCGTGTCCGCGGCCGTGGGTCTCGCCAACCTCGACCTGTTCGAGCGCGAGGGCATCAACCAGCACGTGCTCGACAACGAGGGCGCCTTCCTGCAGACCCTGCAGAAGCTGCACGACCTGCCGATCGTCGGCGACGTCCGCGGCAACGGCTTCTTCTACGGCATCGAGCTGGTGAAGGACAAGCACACCAAGGAGTCCTTCAACGAGGAGGAGACCGAGCGCGTCCTGTACGGCTTCCTCTCCAAGGCGCTGTTCGAGAACGGCCTGTACTGCCGTGCCGACGACCGTGGCGACCCGGTCATCCAGCTCGCCCCGCCGCTGATCTCCAACCAGGAGACGTTCGACGAGATCGAGCAGATCCTGCGGGCCACCCTCACGGAGGCGTGGACGAAGCTCTGAGTCCTCGGCAGCGACCCTGATCATCCGACCGGATGATCGCCCCGGCCCCGGCGCCGTCCGTTCGAGTGAGAACGGCGGCCCGGGGCCGTGTGCTGTCCGGCCTCCCGGTGACGCCTGCCTAGCGTTCCAGTGACCGATCGGCCCAGCCTTCGTTCCCCCGGACGGGGGAAGAGGCACGGGAAAACGGATCAGAACGAGGTGTACGCCCATGGAGGCCCCGCCGGACAACGACGTGCTGTGGACACGTTCCCTGCACTTCAGGCACCCCGACGGCTCGCCCGGCCTGGCCGGGGTCTCGCTCGAAGTGCGTGCGGGCGAGATCCTCGCCGTCAGCGGCCCGCGCGGCAGTGGCAAGACCACGCTGCTGCGGTGCCTGTCCGGCGTGGTCTTGGCCGAGCGCGGCGAGGTCTGGTTCAACAGCGCACCCGTGCACACGATGGGGGCGATGGCCCGTGAGCGGCTGCGCCGCGACCGGTTCGCCTGGATCGACCCGGCCCCCGTGCTCGTACCGGAACTGAACGTCTGGGAGAACGCCGCGCTCCCGCTGATGCTGCGCGGCACCGGCCGCCGCCGGGCCAAGGTGGCCGCGCTGGAGTGGCTGGAGCGGCTGGACGTCGGCGACCAGGCCCGCAGGCGCCCGCACGCGCTGCAGCAGGCCGAGCGCCAGCGCGTCTGCATCGCCCGCGCGCTCGCCACCGGGCCCACCGTCCTCTTCGCTGACGAGCCGACCGCCCCGCTGCACCGCGCCGACCGCGCCCATGTGCTGCGCACCCTCACCACGGCGGCCCGCTCGCACGGCATCACCGTCGTGCTGGCCACGCACGACGGTGAGACCGCGGCCCTCGCCGACCGCACGGTCTCCCTGCTGGACGGGCGACGCGTGCGCACCGTGCACCTGCCGGAGACGTCCGAGACGGAAGGCCGGGCGGCGTGCTCGCTCTCCGTCTGACCCGCGCGGCCCGGCCCGCCGTCCAGCTGCGCCGCCTGCTGGTGGCCGCCGCCTCGGGGGGCACCGGCTTCCTCCTGCTCGGCGCCCTGGGCTACGCGCTGGGCCACCCCGGGACACCGGGCGGGGCCGTGCTGCGCCTGGCCTGGTGCGCGGTTCCGCTCGCCGCCACGGTGTACTTCGCACTCGCGGTGGCGCGCACGGATCCCGGCACCAGCCCCCGCCCGGGCCTGTCGGCCGTCGGCCTGGGCCCGGGTCGTCTGATGGCGATCTCCGCCCTGACGACGGCCCTGTCCTGCGCCCTGGGCTCGATGCTGGCATTGCTGGTCTTCCTGCACCTGCGCGGCGACCTGACGGGCATGCCCTTCGACGGCGCGGCGGCCCAGTTCCTGGCCGCGGACCAGCCCCTGCCGGTGCCGGCGGCCCTGACCCTGCTGGCCCTGGTCCCGGCGTTCGCCTCCACGACGGTGGCCGTGGCGCTGCGCCCCCGGGACCCGCGCCCGCCGGCCGGGACCGCCCGCACCTCCGGCCGCACCGGGTCGCACGGCCGCTCGGCGGCGCAGGGAACGTCCGGGGCGTACGGGAGGTTCGGGGCGCGGTTGCACGCCCCCGCGCGGAAGAAGGCCGCCGCCGCGCAGTCTCCGGCCGGGCCCACCGCGCCCGAGGTCGCCGTCGCGGAGGCCGCCGTCCCGGAAGCGCAGGAACGGGACACCGACGGGGCCGCCACGCTCATGAGCCCCCCGCCGCCCCGCGAAGCCCCCGCCGGCCTCCCGTGGGGCATCACCGTCATCGTCGCGGGCCTCGCCGCACAGGCCTACGCGGGCAGCTCCACCCCCGGCCCCGCCCTCACCGACCTGCCCGTCGAGGCCTTCACCGTGCTGACCGGCTGGATCCTCACCGCTCTCGGGCTCGTCCTCGCCTCCCCCGGCCTCACCCACCTGTGCGGGCGTCTTCTCCAGTCCGTCCGTCCGGGCGCCCTGCGGCTGCTGGCCGGCCGAGGCCTCATGGCGGAGGCCACCCGGATCGGCCGCCCCCTCGGCGTGGTCTGCGCGGTGGCGTCCGCCGCCTACTCCCTGACCGCCCTGTACCACGGACCCGCTCCCACCTTCGGCCCCCTGACCACCCTCGGCGCGCTCGTGGTCACCGGCTGCACGGTGGCGACCCTGCTGACGGCTGCCGTCGAGGCCCGTCAGTGCCGGGCCGACACCACCGCCGCCCTGCTGCGCCTCGGCGCCCCCGCCACGACGCTGCGCAGCGCCGCCGCCCTCCGCGCGGCCGCCCTGCTCGCCGTGTTCGGTCCGCTCATCCTGGTGATCGCCAACCTGGCGGCGCTGCCGATGGCCCACTGAGCCTCGTACGAAAAACTCTTTCGAAGAAAATCTCCGGTCGCCGATGAGTTCTGCGGCGGGCCGGCGTCTAACCCGGCGAACGGCAGCGAACGCTCGGATCCGAGGGAGAGACATGTACCAGCAGATGATCTTCGTGAACCTGGCCACCGACGACGTCGAGGCGTCGAAGAAGTTCTTCACCGCACTCGGCTACACGATCAACCCCCAGTTCAGCACCGACGACTGCACCTGTGTCGTGATCAGCGACACGATCATCGCGATGCTGCTCAGCAAGCAGCACTACGCCACCTTCACGAAGAAGGAGATCGCGGACTCGACGAAGTCCAGCGAGGTGCTGCTGTGTCTGAGCGCCGAGAGCCGCGCGAAGGTGGACGAGCTGGTGGACAGGGCGATCGCGGCCGGCGGCTCCGCCAGCGGCGAGACCCAGGACCACGGCTTCATGTACGGCCGCGCCTTCGACGACCTCGACGGCCACACCTGGGAGGTCATGTGGATGGACCCGGCCGCGGTGCAGGGCTGACCCCTTCCGGGCCGAACGTCCGTGCCTGGCATGGGCGGGTGCATCCCACACCCGCCCAGCCCAGCCGGGCCGCCCATGACCGCGAGATCGAGTCGCTCGCCGAGTTCGACGAGGTCGTCGCCGAGCACGGCTCGCTCGCGCAGTTCCGCCTCCAGGCCGTCGACCTGACGGACCGTACGGACGTCCTGCTCACCATCGACACCACCGGCGCCGTCTTCCTCGGCTGCCCGATGAACCCCCGCGGCGGCCGCCCGCGTCCGGTCGGCCGGTGCTCTGGTGTTCCCGCCTGTCCCGGGACTCCCCTTCGACCCCTACCGCGGTTTCGCCTACACGCCGGGGGAATTGTTCGAGTCCCTCGGCCAGGGCTACGAGGCGACACCGGACGCAGGGGCCTACGCCTGGTACCAGCGCACCAGGGCCGACGGCGACGTCCTCGCCCCGATGCTGCGCGCGATCCACGACGACACCGTCTCCGACGCGCTGGACGAACTCCTCGTCGGCGTCCAGGTGGTGGGCGATGGGGGCACCTCCCGCGCGAGCTGATTTCGAGCGTGGGGGAGGGTGGCCACGCCATGGCCCACGGCACGGACGCGTACGCCGGCGCCGCCCGGCTGGGCCGCGAGCTGACGCGTGCCGGATTCACCGTCGCCACCGGCGGCGGACCCGGCGCGATGGAGGCGGCGAACCTCGGCGCCTACGCCGCGCCCTTCGCGGACGACATGCTGCAGGACGCGCTCCGACTCCTGGCCAAGGCACCGTCGTTCCGGCCGTCCGTCACCGACTGGGCGCAAGCCGCCTTCGAGGTGCGCGAACGCCGGCCCGGCGGCGGGGAGTCGGTGGGCATCCCGACCTGGTTCTACGGCCACGAGCCGCCGAACGCCTTTCGCCGCGCACATAGCCAAGTACTTCGCAACGCCACCCTCCCCCACTCTCGGCTTCGCTCGAGCGGGGGAACCCCCAGGACGGCCTGCCGGCCCGCGCCACCGCCGGCGTGGTGTTCCTTCCCGGCGCCGCCGGCACCGTCCAGGAGATCTTCGACAACGCGACACCGAACTACTACGAGTCGCGCCGCGAACCCACACCCATGGCGCTCGTGAAGGAGGAGCACTGGACGCGCGAGTTGCCGGCCTGGCCGCTGCTGCGGTCGCTGGCGCGGGGGCGGTCGATGGAGTCCCGTATCGCCCTTGTTGACCGGATCGAGCAGGCTCCCGAGGCGTTGAAACGTCTCGGTGGTTAATAAGCAGGCAAAGCCAACGGCCGTCGCGGGCATATGCATTGACACTCCTTATGGAGCGCTTATAAACCTGTGAGCCTCCTGGGGGTGCTGGGGCATCACCTCTTCCCTCGTCCCGGCCTCCCCTCAAGCCCCCCGCAGCACTGCACTCTGTAAAGGACAAACGTTGTCCATAACCCGCCGCAGCGCACGCCGTTCCGTGCGCATCCTGGGTGTTGCCTCCGCCTCCGCCGCGCTGGCCCTCGGTGTCGCCGGGCAGGCGCTCGCCTGCAACATCAGTGAGTTCTCCGCCGAAGCCAAGTGCGACGGCAACAAGGGCACCATCGTCGTCAACGACCAGGACCCCTCCGGCACCCCGGCCACCATCACCGTGTTCTCGAAGAACGCCGCGGGCGTCGAGAAGCAGGTCGGCGAGCCGCAGGAGGTCAAGGGCTCCGTCGTGGGCACCACGGTGACCTTCCAGGAGAACTGGAAGCCGAACGCCACCTACCGCATCCACGTCAAGGCCGGTGACCAGGTCGACAAGGACATCAAGAACGACCTGGTGACCCCGTCCACGGCCTGCAAGAAGGAGGAGTCCCCGACTCCGAAGCCGTCGGCCACGCCGTCCCCGTCCAAGTCCACCCCGGCCGGCTCCGCGACCCCGACGCCGTCGGCCTCCGAGAGCAGCTCCGCCCCGGCGAGCACCCCGAGCAACGCGCCGTCCCCGGCGGCCGGTGACTCGAACCTCGCCGAGACCGGCGCGAACTCCAACACCGGCCTGATCGCCGGTGTCGCGGGCGCCCTGGTCGTCGTCGGCGGTGGCGCGGTCTACTTCGGCATGCGCCGCCGTGGGTCCAACAGCGGCAGCTGACGCCTCACTCCGTACACCGCTGCGGCCCGTCCCCGTATCCCCGGGGGACGGGCCGCAGTCGTGTCCGGCCGTTCACCCGAAAGTGGTCCGTTCCAGCCAGAACTCCAGCAGCTCGCGCTCGCCCAGCATCTCCAGGCCGGGCGCGTCCAGAGGCAGCCGCCGGTAGAAGGCGAGCAGGACCGGGGTGAGCGGGCCGCGCAGGGCGACGGTCGCCTTCTCGTGGCCGCGGCGCCAGCGAACGCCGTCCTCCTCCAGCTCGATGATCCACTCGGCGTTCAGGGCCGGATCGGTGTCGGTGGCGTGCAGGTGCATGCTCCGGCCGGGGCCACGCAGCTCCTGCGCCGCCGGGTGCGCCGCGTTCCGCTGCACCCACTCCACGAGCTGGAGCCATTCGTCCAGGGCGTCGGCGGCGATGTCGGGCGCGACCTCGTAGGGCAGCCCGGCCGTGAGCGCGGCGTCGGCGCGGTGCACGGTGATCTCGCACGCCATGCGCCGGGCCCAGAACCCGGAGTCGAGGATGCCGGCCCACGCCCACACCGTGGTGTGGGGCCCGGCCTCGCGCAGCGCCTCGACGACCCGCTCGCCGGTCTCCGCCAGCCACTTGTCCAGGGCCGCCGCGTCGCCCCGCTCCTCGGGTCCCGCGCCGAACGGAACCTGCTCCTCGGGGATGTTCTCCTGCGCCCGGCTGCGCACCAGGGCGTCCACCCAGCGCAGGGCGCCGCCCATATGGCGTACGAGGTCCTCAAGCGACCAGTCCGGGCAGGTCGGCACGGTGGCGGCGAGGTCCGTACCGGAGGTCACCACTGCCCTCAGCTGCCCCACCTGATGGGCGATTTCATCGCAGTAACGGTCATGTGCGAGCAATGTCATGACCCTCACCCTAGGGGCGCGGTGATCAGCCGAGCACGACGATTTCGGCCACGTCGAACGCGATCCCCACCTCGGTGCCGGCCTCCGGCGCGTCCCGGAGCGTACAGGCCGCCTCCAGGCGCGGGCCGTCGTCCCGGGGCTGGAGACGGACGGCCACATGGGTGCCCCGGAAGGTGCGGGCGGTCACCGTGCAGGGCAGGCCCTCGTCGGCGGCCACCAGCCGTACTCCGGCGGGCCGGACGAGCAGCTGCCGGGTGCCCTGGGGTGCGCCGTCGGGCACGGGCAGCTTGCCCCACGGGGTGTCCGCCGCCGCGCCCTCGACGGTCGCCGGGACGACGTTGTCGAAGCCGAGGAAGCGGGCCACGAACGCGTCCGCGGGGCGCTGCCAGACCTCCAGCGGCGTCCCGGACTGGGCGATGCGCCCGTCCCGCATCACCACCACGCGGTCGGCCAGCGCGAAGGCCTCGCCCTGGTCGTGGGTGACGGCGAGCACGGTCGTACCCAACCGGCCGAAGAGTTCCCGGAGTTCGACCACCAGCCGTTCCCGCAGCGAGCGGTCGAGCTGGCCGAGGGGTTCGTCCAGCATGAGCAGCCGCGGCCGGGGCGCGAGCGCCCGGGCGAGGGCCACGCGCTGCTGCTCGCCGCCGGACAGCCCGGCCACCGCCCGTCCGGCGGCCCCCGGCAGGCCGACCATCTCCAGCAACTGCCCGACCTCGGCGTCCCGTCCGCCCTTCGGCACGCCGTGCATCCGCAGCCCGAAGGCCACGTTGCCGCCGACGTCCCGCTGCGGGAAGAGCTGGTGGTCCTGGAACATCAGCCCGACGCCCCGCCGGTGCGCGGGCACGCCCGCCTGGTCCCGGCCGCCGAGCAGCACCTGTCCCGCGTCCAGGGGCTGCAGCCCGGCCACCGCTCTGAGCAGCGTCGACTTGCCGCTGCCGCTGGGCCCGAGCACACACACCACCTCGTGCTCGGCGACATCGAGGTCGACCGCGTCGAGCACGGGCCGCCCGCCGAAGCGCACGGTCGCGGCCTGGAGGCTCAGCAGCATCAGAACTCCCCCGTCCGGTCCGTGCGCAGCCGCTCCAGCACCAGCAGCGCGGCCGCGCACACCACCATCAGAATCGTGGACAGGGCCATCGCCTGCCCGTAGTTGAGGTCCCCGGGGCGGCTCAGCAGCCGGGCCACGGCGACCGGGAGCGTCGGGTTGTCGGGCCGCGCGATGAACACGGTCGCCCCGAACTCGCCGAGGGACACGGCGAAGGCGAACCCGGCCGCGATCAGCAGCGCCCGCCGCACCAGCGGCAGATCGACCTCCCGCCACACCCGCCAGGGCGAGGCCCCGAGCACGGCAGCCGCCTCCCTAAGCCGCCCGTCCACCGCCCGCAGCACGGGCAGCATGGTCCGTACGACGAAGGGGGCGCCCACGAGCGCCTGCGCGAGCGGGACGAGAATCCAGGACTGTCTGAGATCCAGCGGGGGTTTGTCCAGCGCGATGAGGAAGCCGAAGCCGACGGTGACGGCGGACACGCCGAGCGGCAGCATGAGCAGCGCGTCGAAGCCGCGCACCAGCCGTCCCGCGTCCCTGCGGGCCAGCGCGGCGGCCGCGAGTCCGCCGATCAGTACGGCGATGGCGGTGGCGGCGACGGCGTACTCGAGGGAGGTCCACACGGCGTGCAGCGGCGCCACGAGGAAGGTGCCGCCGTCGGAGTCGGTCAGCGCCCGGTAGTAGCCGAAGCCCGGCGCGTCGAGGGAGCGCCGCACCAGCACGGCGAGCGGCAGGACCAGCAGCAGGGCGATGGTGACCAGGACCCCGGCGAGCAGTGCCCACTGCCCGGCCCCGCGCGGCCGGCGGGCGGTCACCTTCGGGTCGACGAGCCGCAGGGCGGTCTCCCGCCGCCGTACCGTCCAGGCGTGCACGGCGAGGATCGCGCCCACCGCGACGAACTGGACGAGGGTGAGGACGGCGGCCGTCGGCAGGTCGAAGATCTCGGAGGTCTGCCGGTAGATCTCCACTTCGAGGGTGGAGAACGTGGGCCCGCCGAGGATCTGCACCACACCGAAGGAGGTGAAGGTGAACAGGAACACCATCAGCGCGGCAGCGGCCACGGCGGGTACGAGAGCGGGAAGCGTCACCTTCCGCCAGGCCCGCACCGGAGACGCGCCCAGCATCCGTGCGGCCTGCTCCTGCCGGGGATCGAGCTGGGCCCACAGCCCGCCCACCGTACGGACGACGACCGCGTAGTTGAAGAAGACGTGCGCCAGCAGGATCGCCCACACGGTCGTGTCCAGCCGCAGGCCCCACAGGTCGTCGAGGAGCCCGCCACGGCCGACGAGCGCGAGGAACGCCGTACCGACGACGACGGTCGGCAGCACGAACGGGACCGTGACGACGGCCCGCAGCAGCTGCTTGCCCGGGAAGTCCAGGCGGGCGAAGACATAGGCGGCGGGCAGGGCGAGCAGCAGGGTGAGCGCGGTGGAGGCGAGCGCCTGCCAGGTGGTGAACCACAGCACGTGCCGGATGTCCGGCTGTGTGACGACATCCGCCATGCGCCCGAACTGCCAGACGCCGTCCGTCTTCAGCCCGCGCGCGACGATCGCGGCGACGGGCCAGGCGAAGAAGACGGCGAAGAACGCGACGGGCAGAGCCATGAGCCCCAGCCGCGCCGCGCTCCCGCGCGTCCGCCCTTCGGCTACTTCAGTACGAGCGACGTCCACGACTTGACCCACTGGTCGCGGTTGGCGGCGATCTTGCCGGGGGCCATGGTCTCCGGGTTCTTGGCGGCCGGGCCGTACTCGGTGAAGTCGGCGGGCACCGCGGCACCCTGCACCACCGGGTACACGAACATGTTCAGCGGCATGTCCTGCTGGAACTGCTTGGAGAGCAGGAAGTCGATGAACGCCTTGCCGCCCTTGGTGTTCCGGGCGTTGCTCAGCAGCCCGGCGAACTCGATCTGCCGGAAGCAGGTGCCGGTCGCGACGCCGGTCGGTGCGGTGCTCGGCCGCTTCTTGGCGTAGATCACCTCGGCGGGCGGGGAGGAGGCGTAGGACACCACGAGCGGACGGTCGCCACCGGCCTTCTTCCCTTCGGACGAGCCGGAGAACTCCTGGCGGTAGGCCTGCTCCCAGCCGTCGACGACCTTGACGCCGTTGGCCTTGAGCTTCTTCCAGTAGTCCTGCCACCCTCCCCCACTCTCGGCTTCGCTCGAGCGGGAGGTGCCCCCATCCCCGTACTGCGCGGCGCTGCCGAGCAGGAAGCCGAGGCCGGGCGAGGAGGTGGCCGCGTTCTCGGTGACGAGGAGGTTCTTGTACTCCGGCTTGGCGAGGTCGGCGAAGGACTGCGGCGGGGTCAGCTTGTGCTCGCTGAAGTAGGCCTTGTCGTAGTTGACGCAGATGTCGCCGTAGTCGACGGGCGTGACCCGGTGCTTGTCCTTGTCGAGCTGGTAGGCGGCACCGGCGGTGTCCAGGCCCTTCGCCGTGTACGGCTGGAAGAGACCGTTGTCGAGGGCACGGGACAGCAGGGTGTTGTCGACGCCGAAGAAGACGTCGCCCTGCGGGTTGTCCTTGGTCAGGATCGCCTTGTTGACGGCCTGCCCGGCGTCACCGTCCTCCAGGACCCTGACCGTGTAGCCGGACTGCTTCTCGAAGTCCTTGAGTACGTTCTTGGAGACGGCCCACGAGTTGTGGCTGACAAGGGTCACGGTCTTGGAGTCCGTGGAACCCTTGGTGTCCGTCGATCCGCACGCGGACAGGGTGACGAGGCCGAGCCCTATCGTCACGGCCACGAGGGTCTTGTTGTGCACTGGATGTCCTCCTGGGGGTTGGCCAGGAAGAACGCGGCCCCGCCCGGGCACGGACCCGGGCAGGGCGCAACAGCATGAGTGATGACCGAACTTCCTACCCAGAATGACCTGGGCAAGGTTCAGAGGGTCTGCGGCCCGATTGCCGCACTCTCAGCGCTGTGGCGCTCCCCTGTCGGAATATGAAGATGTTGTTGGCGTGGAAAGATTACCGCTCGGTGGCCGCCAGCTGACCACACGCCCCGTCGATCTCCTGCCCACGGGTGTCCCGGACGGTCACGGGCACCCCGTGGGCGGCGATCGCCTCGACGAACGCCTTCTCGTCCTCGGGCCGGGAGGCGGTCCACTTCGACCCCGGCGTGGGGTTCAGCGGAATCAGGTTGACGTGCACGGGCTTGCCCTTGAGCAGCCGCCCGAGCCGGTCACCTCGCCAGGCCTGGTCGTTGATGTCGCGGATCAGCGCGTACTCGATCGACAGCCGGCGCCCGGACTTCTCCACGTACTCGAAGCCGGCGTCCAGCACCTCGCGCACCTTCCATCGCGTGTTCACGGGGACGAGGGTGTCGCGCAGTTCGTCGTCGGGCGCGTGCAGGGAGATCGCGAGCCGGCACTTGAGGCCCTCGTCGGCGAGCCGGTGGACGGCGGGCACGAGCCCGACCGTCGACACCGTGATGCCGCGCTGGGAGAGCCCGAGGCCGTCCGGAGCGGGATCGGTGAGCGCCCGGATGGCTCCCACGACCCGGTTGTAGTTGGCGAGCGGCTCCCCCATCCCCATGAAGACGATGTTGGACAGCCGCGCCGGCCCTCCGGGCACCTCGCCGTCCCGCAGAGCCCGCATCCCGTCGACGATCTGGTGGACGATCTCGGCGGTCGACAGATTCCGGTCGAGCCCCGCCTGCCCGGTGGCGCAGAAGGGACAGTTCATCCCGCACCCGGCCTGGGAACTGATGCACATCGTCACCCGGTCCGGGTACCGCATCAGCACCGACTCGACGAGCGTGCCGTCGAACAGCTTCCACAGCGTCTTGCGCGTCGTCCCCTCGTCGGTCGACAGATGCCGCACGACGGTCATCAGCTCCGGGAACAGCGCCTCGCGCAGCCTGTCCCGCGAGCCGGCCGGGATGTCCGTCCACTGCTCGGGGTCGTGCGCGTACCGCGCGAAGTAGTGCTGCGAGAGCTGCTTGGCACGGAACGGCTTCTCACCGATCTCGGCCACCGCGTCCTTGCGCTGGGCGGGCGTGAGGTCGGCGAGATGCCGCGGCGGCTTCTTGGCTCCGCGCGGGGCGACGAAAGTGAGTTCTCCGGGCTTAGGCATGGCTGTACCAGTGTCGCAGATCAAACTCGGTGACCTGCGGCTGCCGCCTGCTACGACTGTCGTTAGTAGGCATCATCGGTCGCTGCTGAGCGGCCTCGGACGGCCCAGGGACGGCCCAGGGGCGATCACTCGTGGGCCGCCCGCCACTCGTCGAGCCGGACCCTGACCTGGTGGTTGTAGGCGTGCCAGAAGACCTCACCACTGACGGAGGCCCCGAGGGGCGGAAGATCCATCTCCTGCGGCATGGCCGTGATCTCCGCCAGTGCTATGGCGTCCGGCACGCCATCCATACGTATGAAGACCCCGAAGCGCCGGCGACCGATGACCTCTCCGGTGATCTGGGTCCCGACAGGCAGGGTTGTGACGGTTGCCGCCCAGCGCTCCCGCACTGCGTCCGCGGCCAGCACTTCAGGGCCCGTGAGCCACCCGTACTCATCCATCGACAGATCAGGACGCAGCGCGGCCAGAGCCTCAGAGGCGGCCCGAGCTTCGCTGAGGATTCGCCGCTGGGCGCGATCGCTCCACGGGTCGCCCCACACCGAGGCGTGCCCCGACAACGTCGCCCAGACCGGCAGCATCATCTTCGATGGACTCGCAAATCGAACACGTGCTTGAATTTGGCCATGCGATCGTTCCCCTCCGACCTGGCCCAGGCACAGCAGGAATGGAGCGCCACCTACAGGCAGCTCGCCGAGCGGCCGGGCCGTATCGAGCTGCGCCGGCGCCTGTATCGGTTGTCGGCTCAGCTGTTCTTCCATCCCTACCGGCAGCAACGGCGGCCGAGCCCCGCGGCGTGGTGGGAGCTGCGTGACCTGGAACGGTCGGGACGGGACGTGAGTTGAGCGGCTTCATCACCGGATGCAGCTGCGGCCTTGGCGCGACGCGTTCTGCGGTCCGGAAACTGAGGGTCCCCGAATGACGCACGGGACTGCGGGGGCGTATACCCCGGATGATCCTGAAGGTATGTCCGGACCGATTCGCGTGATCGTCCATCCGCCGTCGCCCACAGGTGGCCGACGCGTGCGCATTGACGGCGAGATCCTCGGGCTGGCCCACAACGCGGTCGACCTAGCCGAGTTCCTCCGCCGAGCCGGGCTGGAGATCGACCCTGCCGAGATCGCGGGGGTGCCGTGGATCGACTGGCGCGGAGTGGGGCCGGACCGCTGGTGAACGAAGACAAGTAGCTGACGCCTGACCCTGCCGAGACAGCGCCCTGGGCCAACACGCTTTCCAGGTCTGTTGGTGCCTTGCTGGGAGGAGTACAGGGCCGTTCACCTGCGTTCATGGGCGGGTAAGTGCTGGGACGACCCCCGCGGATGGTCCTGCCTGAACGGCGGTGAACCTCGCCGAATGAGACGGAAACTGAGACGGCCTGGCACAGGGCAAGACCGTCTTCACCTGCTGCGACCTTTCTGATGCGCCCTGCGTAGTCTCCGTGACTTAGTCGCTCCTGCCACGTTGGTCAGGTCCCAGCAAAGGAGATCAACATGAAGAAGCCGGATGACGCTACGGACGTGGACCTGTACAAGATCCTGTCGGATATGGCGCCTCGGGTCTCATCCCTCCACGCCAAGATCAAGGCGGCCCCAGAGGATGGTGACCCGGGCTGGGATAAGCAGAAGGCAGAGGCCATCTGTGAGGAGGCCGCCACCTGGGTCGAGAATGCGAAGACTGTCGAGCTTCCGACGGCCACGGACATCAGGGGCGCACTGACGTTTCCGGTGATGCCGGACTTCGGGGCGCTCTACGCGCAGGCAGGGTTCTGCTACCCGGCTTCTGATTACGACAGGTCTGAGACGCTTGAGCAGGCTCGCCAGCTCAAGGACGCAGCCGCCTCGTTGCAGGCGCAGTTCCCCTACGGAAGTCATAAGGGTTAGCAGTGACCTCGACCGGTTGGAGATCACTGAGCCAGGCGTAAAAGCGTGGTCCGGGAATTGCTACGGGCGCGGTGACACTCAAGGCCAGCGGACTGTTCATGACCCAGTCCAGGGCCGCTGTTCAAGGCCCGCCGAGCGGGCACCCGAAGGCCACAAGGATGCCGCCGGTCACCGCTTTAGGAGCGAGGTGGGGCGATCACGCGCACGGCCTACGGAGTCCGTACCGTGGGCAGTCTGGCATCCCTCACCCCTGCAGACCCCGGTTCCCCGTGAGTCCCCGTCCGTTCTGGCACGAGAATGGCACGGCCACGGGACCGTGCCCAGGGCTCCTTGTGCTCGTCCGCGACCGTCCCACATGCACCGCACCTGAACTATCGACCTGCAGCCCAAGCGACCCCGGCACTCGCCGAGTCGCCCGCACCATCGTGCTCACCGGCTGACACCTGACACGGTTTAACTCATGGCCATTAAATCGGGTTTGTTACGAGTCCGTCTCGGGCACGGGCGGGTGCGACGTAATCCAATCCGGTGGCAGGTTCAGATTGGGCGCGTGGTGGCCCTGCCTAATCCGATCCTTCGGCGGTGGGGGACCGTTCATCGAGACGTTGTCGCTGCCGTAATCCGGGTTCAGACTGCCGCCGCTGCCGCCTTGGTTCACATCACCGTAATCCTGGTTCAGACCGCCATTGCCGCCGCCGCCCTGACCGGCGTCACCACCACCCTGGTTCAGGTTCTGTACCGTGCTCGCCGACTGAGGAGCCGCTTGAGCACCGACTGCTCCCGCCGTTCCGACGAGAAGCGCAGCAATGAAAGATGCGCCCAAAATTCGAGGTATCTGCAGGCGAATATTAGTGGTCATTGCTTTCTCCCTTGAGCGATAGCCTTTCGCATTTCCGAATGCGACGGGTCGAGGATTTCCTGTGACGTTTACACCGGCTCGACGATGGCGCCTCGACGCCTCCTTGAAACAGGTTCGCTCATCTGGAGAAACAGGCAGAACGACGGAAAGTCGGGGCTTGACAGGCTCAGAACGGGAAGTGACGTTCCACGGCGATCCGGCGTCGCTGGGCCGGGTACCGAACCGGTCAACGATTGGCGTCGGACCGCTGTGTCAGCAGATGACCTGCGGCTATAGCAAGATCCCTGCGGCACGGCAGCAGCCACGACAACCCACCACTTCCCCGGCTCCCATCCCGTACGCCGTCGACCCACACCCCGTGGAGCGGGCGTGGTTCATGGCGTCCAGGTGGAGCGCGTCACTGTACGAACGACCTGGACGCCATGGGCCGCGTCTGCTCGGCTCCGCCTGGGTCGACGGCGTATGGGATGGGAGCACCCCACGCACGCCACTACGGTCCCGCAGTCGGCGACGGCGCCCCCTCCATCCCGGTGCCGGCCGATCCCCCGCCGGAGGCAATTGCCTTGACCGCGGGTCGCTCTATGCGGTGATCGACTCATGGCCACCGGCCCTATCCACATGTGGGCGCGCGTCGGCGCAGCGCGGGCGGAGCGGGCCGGAGGCAGGAGCGTCGCCCGCAGCGGAGCCGGGAAGCGCGCCCGGCGGAGCGGAGCGCAGCCGGGGCTTGACGCGGGAGAGAGCATCAAGGCCGTCAGTCAGTACCTCGGGCACACCGACCCGGCGCTGACGCTGCGGGTATACGCGCACCTCATGCCGGATAGCCATGCGCGCACCCAACAGGCAATAGATGTCGTACTCATGACAGAATCGCCCTAATATGTTTATCCGCGCATAATTAGGCGGTTTTCGCCCCAAGGCAGCCGGGGATCATGGACGTGATCATCCATCAGAGAGAGGGCACGGCGCATGGCTCAGGGCACTGTGAAGTGGTTCAACGCGGATAAGGGTTTTGGGTTCATCACCCAGGACGACGGCGGCCCGGACGTGTACGTCCACTTCTCGGCTATCCAGACGTCCGGTTACAAGTCGCTGGAGGAGAACCAACGGGTGGAGTACAGCATCACCCAGGGACCCAAGGGACCGCAGGCCGAAAACGTGGTCCCTCAACGCTAGGTCCCCTGGTCAGCCTCGGACCCGGACGAGGAAGCGGCGAAACGACGGCCCAGAGACGGCCCGGCCGCCCAGGCTAGCCCTCTATCTGCACCGAACACGCAGGTAGGGGGCTGGTTGCTGCCGGAGCACTGCCAGTTCTCCGGGCTTAGGCGTGGCTGTACCAGTGTCGCAGATCCAATTGGGTGACCTGCGGGTGTGGCGGACTGCGACTGCCGTCAGTAGGCGTCACCGGTCGTTGCTGATCGGCCTCGGACGGCCCAGGGACGATCACTCGTCGGCTGTCAGCCACTCGTCGAGCCGGACCCTGACCTGGTGGTTGTGGGCGTGCCAGAAGACCTCACCACTGACAGAGGCACCGAGGGCCGGGAGGTCCATCCCCTGCGGCATGGCCGTGATCTCCGCCAGCGCTATGGCGTCCGGCACACCATCCATACCTATGAAGACCCCGAAGGGCTGGCGGCCGATGACCTCTCCGGTGATCCGGGTCCCTACGGGCAGGGCCGCGACGGTTGCCGCCCAGCTCTCCAGCACCGCGTCCGCGGCCGGCGCTCTACGGCCCGTGGGCCACGCGTACTCGTCCATCGCCAGATTCTGACGCCTCGGTCACCGGGGGCTCGGAGGATGCGGGCACACCTCGAGCGGACCGGCCCGGCAGCTCTCTGTCACCCCCGCGACGAGTTGCCGCGGGCCGTCGCCGTCCGCGGGCGTTGCCATCAGCCTTGCCGCCATTGCCGTCGGCGCCTCCTGGTGGCGGACCAACGCTTCAGGAGGTCGGTCCGAGCACCGTCCAGCTGCTGCTGGCGACCGATGCGATGCCCGGACACAGACGCTGGCGTACGCCCCGTACGGCGTCGTCGATGTCAGCAGCGGATGTCAGACATGTGGTCGCGGGGCGGGTGACAGTGCGGTGCGGGCGGCGGAGAGGACCTGCTCGGACAGCGGGGAGTCCTTGGTGGCGCGGGCCAGGAGAAGGGCGCCGAGCATGGTGCACAGCCGGGCGATGCCGTCCTCGTCGTCGGTGGCGAGCCACTGGGTGAAGTCCTGTACCCCTTCCGCGTAGGTGCGGTGCGCCGCGTGGTCGCCACTGTCCCGCGCCATGTCGGTGGCGAGCGCGGCGACGGGGCAGCCCGAGGCGGGGTTGTCCCGGTGTCGGACGGACAAGTACCCGTCGATCAGGGACTGCTGGGCCTCGACACAGTGCCCCTCATGCTCTTCGAGTGTGGCGGCGTGGAACTCGGCCAGTTTGCCGAACGCGTGGGTGACCGCCTCGTCGATCAGAGCCTCCTTGGAGGCGAACTGCTTGTAGAAGCCGCCGTGCGTCAGGCCGGCCGCCTTCATCAGATCCGCGACGCTCACGCCCGTGCCCTGCTCGCGGAACAGCTGCGAGGCCCGCTCCACGACCCGCCGGCGGTTCGCCTGCGCCTGCGCCTGTGAGACGCGACCCATCGGGCACCTCCCTTTTGAATGTCGTACGACATCTATCGTACGGTGCATTTAGATTACTTGCGTCATCTATTCGGGGCGCTCCTCTCCCCTCATCCAAGGGCGCGCCCCCTTCATTGGAGACACTTCATGGCCACTCGCCTCGGCCCGGCCGCCGAAGCCGACCTGACCACCGCCACCTCCTCCTCCGCAACCGCGCCACCGGTCCGCCTCTGGCTCCAGCCGGCCGTGATCGCCCTGGTCGTCGTGGCGGCCTTCGTCGGCTGCTACATCGGTCTGCAGCGCAACCCCCAGCCGCACCGGGTGCCGGTGGCTGTCGCCGGGCAGGAGCTTTCGGGCGAGATACGCCGGGTCCTTGGTGACAGCGTCGATGTCCATCCTGTCGCCGACGCCGCCACGGGGCGCGCTGAGGTGGAGCGCCGCGATGTCGTGGCCGCACTCAGCGGCCGCGCGGACTCCGACCGGTTGCGCCTGGACGTCGGCGGGGCCAACGGGCAGTCGACGACGATGGCCGTCAAGAGCCTGATCGGCGCCTATGCCCACGGATCGGGCCAGCGCCTGACCACGGTGGACGTCGTCCCGTTCGCCCGTTTCGACTCCCGTGGACTGGCCGGGTTCTATATGGCGTTCGGCGTCACGCTGGCCGGCTTCGTCCTTGCCCAGAACGCCCTGGGCCTCGCGAACCATCTGCACCTGCGCCACCGGTTCTGGCTGCTGTCCGGCGTCTCTGTGGCCATCGGCATCGTCGCCACCGTCATCGCCGGACCCATCCTCGGGGCGGTGCCCGCGCCCGTGATGCCGCTGGCCTTCGCCCTGACCCTGCTTGCCGCGGCAGCCACGTTCACCACCAAACTGCTGGGCACGTACCTCGGCCCGGTCGGCGTGCCCGTCGCCACCCTTTTGCTGCTCACGGTCGGCAACTCCACCAGCGGAGCCACCATCGGCCCGGACCTCCTGCCCTCCGCCGCTCGCGCCGTCTCCGCCCTGCTGCCGCCGGGCGCGGCCGTCCGCGCCGTCACCGACCTGAGCTACTTCCACGGCGCGCAGGCGGTGCAGCCATTGGCCACCCTGGCACTGTGGGCGGCGATCGCCGCCCTCCTGGTGGGCCTGCACCCCCGTCGGAGGCGGCGGCGCACGCGGGTGACCACCTGACCCACGGTCAGGGTGAAGGTCGTGCCACAGACGTGCCACTACGGGCTCGCAGGGTCCTGCTCGAACACCGAAGGGCCGGCCCGGGAGAAACCCCTCCTGAGCCGGCCCTCCTCGCTGTGCCCCGGCAGGATTCGAACCTCGAAGTCAGGACCCCCGGGCCGAACGGAGCGGGCGGCGGGAGTCGAACCCGGATAGCCGGTTCGATGGATCGCGTATGCAAATGATCGATGAGCTGGGATCCTGCTGAGCTGGGGTTACGCGACGCTCGACCCGTAGGCCCCCACTGTTCCCCGTTTGCGCTCGTCGCTTACGGCACACGGGTGACATGCCTGCGGCAGGGGCGTACCCTCCGATCGTTCCGATCGTTACAGCGAGCATGCGAAAGATCATCATCACTGCCGCGCTCGCCCTGGCCACCGCGGCCATGGCCGCTCCTGCAAACGCCGACGACGCCAACCTCGGCGGTGGCGTCACCGGTGGAAACCACTGGACCTTCTCGCCGGCAACCTCCTGCCTTTCCGGAGCAGTCGGGGTACCCATCCTGAGTGGCTACCTCCCCGCCGGCCCCACCAACAAGTGCGGAAACGGCGACGTGATCGACCACTTCGGCTTCTAGGCCGAACGGTCCCCTCACCCCAGCTCCCGTCCCGTCCGCCGTCGACCCACACACCACTCGGCTCTGCCTGGGGCGATGGCATACGGGACGGGAGCACCCCGCACATCGTTGTGCGACGGCCCCACCTCAGGCCTCGCCCGCGCACCCTGCTCCGCCCTGCGGACATCGCCCTCGTCGGCGGGTGCCGGAAACCCGCTTGGCCGGGATCCCGGGCCTCCCTAGGCTGGCGGCATGCCTGCCGCCAAGACCTCGTACGTCTGTCTGTCCTGCCGGGTCTCGTACAAGCAGTGCTACGACCCGTGGCGGGAGCGGACCTGTCCGCGCTGTGCGGGCGCGCTGATGTACGCGGGCTCGGCCTTCGCCGCGCCCCGGAGGCGGGACCTGGCCGCGTGGCGGACGCTCACCGTGTTGCTGAACGCGGGCGTCGCTTTCCACAAGAGCTGCTGCGGCGGCCCCGGCTACCGGCCGCGTACCCGGCGCGAGGTGCGCGAGCGGCTGGCGTACGCCCGCCGCACCGGTGAGCCGGCCGAGAGGGCCCTGCGCCGGATCGAACTGCCGTGACGGGTCTGGAAGCGCTCACCCGGCTGGTCCCGCCGCCGGAGCCGCCGGTCGACGGGCACGGGGACTGGGCCGCGGCCGAGGCACGGCTCGGGGTGCGGCTGCCCGCGGACTACAAGCTGCTGGCCGAGACGTACGGCTGGGGCGAGTTCTGCGACTACCTGTATCTGCGCACGCCGTTCGGGACGAGTCCGCACAACGGCCTGGAGCGGTACGACGGCCTGCTGGTGTGGGGCACCACGACGGACGCCGACCGGCTGTGCTGGCGTACCGAGGGGGATCCCGAGGAGTGGCCCGTGGTGGTCGTGGGCCGGGGCACCGGGCGGGAGGAGTGCGCGCCGGGCTCGGCCGCGTTCGTCGAGGAGTGGGTGACGGGGCGGCTGCGGTCCGCCGTCCTGGCCGACATGGAGCCGGAGCTGGCGCCCTGGTTCAACGCCTTCCGGCCCCGGCGGTACCGGTGCCTGCGGCTGTCCGAGGGCTCACGGCCGTACGCCGAGCGGCTGCGGATCCTGCGGGACGTGCTGGCCCCGACCGTGGACCGGGGCTCGTGGCAGTCCGAGGACGGCGAGCACGGCCAGGAGCACTTCGCGACGGCCGGCACGGACTGGCACCTCACCTACGACCGCTCCCACCCGCACCAGATCCGCGTCTCCTTCCCGCCCGGAGACCGCGCAGCGGCACGCGACCGGCTCTTCGCCGCCGTACGCCTCATGGGCTGCACGGTCCTGGAGATCACCACGGCAGAGGGCCTGCCCCTGCCGGACTGGGACGCCGACGACGGCCCGGCGGACTGAGCCGTCCCCTGCCGGGTACGACGACGGGCCCCGCCCTGTACTCAGGACGAGGCCCGAAAGCCGTGGCCGACAAGGCTCACGCGGAGCCGACGAAGACCACCATCAGCAGCCACACCACCGGAGCCGTAGGCAGCAAAGAGTCCAAGCGCTCCATGCTGTGTCCATGTGCCGCTACCGCGGCGCGGCGCCATGGCCTCCCTCAGCCACTCCCGACGAAAATCACCAGAAGAAGCCACACCACCGGAGCCGTAGGCAACAAGGAGTCCAAGCGGTCCATGATGCCGCCGTGGCCGGGGAGCAAGGTGCCCATGTCCTTGATGCCCAGGTCGCGCTTGATCATGGACTCGCCGAGGTCGCCCAGGGTCGCGCTGGCCGCGACCGCGAGGCCCAGCAGCAGGCCCTGCCACCAGGTGCCGTCGTTGATCAGGAACTGCATGCACAGCGCGCCCGCCACCATGGCGAACAGCACCGCGCCGAGCAGGCCCTCACGGGTCTTGCCGGGGCTGATGCGCGGGGCGAGCTTGTGCTTGCCGAAACGCCAGCCGACGGCGTACGCACCGGTGTCGCTGACGACCGTCAGGAGCAGGAAGGCGAGGACCCGCCAGGGACCGTCGTCGGCCGTGAGCATCATCGCGACGAAAGTCGCCAGGAACGGCACGTAGAACGCGGCGAAGACGCCCGCCGTGACGTCCTTCAGATAGCCCTCGGGTGGCTCGGTCATGCGCCAGACCAGGACGGCCAGCGCCGTCAGAGCCATGGCGACCCACGCACCCTCGGCACCCCGCACATAGCCCGCGACCACCATCGCCGCGCCGCCGACCGCGAGCGGCACGAGCGGCGCCTTGATGCCCTTGCGCTCCTGCAGCCTGCTGGTCAGCTCCCACAGGCCCACGACCACGGCGACCGCGACCACACCGACGAACACGGCCTTGACGACGAACAGGGAGGCGATGATCACCACACCGAGTCCCACGCCGACCCCTATGGCCGCGCTCAGGTCACGGCCCGCGCTCTTCTTCTGCGGCGCGGGCGCCGGCTGCGGGGCGTCGGGCATGGGCTCCGGATTCTGCGTCGGACTCTGTGTGAGGTTCATCGTCGGATTCGGCGTCGGACACTGCGGTGAATGCTGCGACGAATACTGCGGTGCGTAGTGCGTCTCGTCTCGGAACAAGGAGCCCAGCCGTGCGGCTCCCCGGTCGTCGTCCTGGTCTCCGCCATACGCGGGTACGTCGGGCACGATGGGCATGGGGCGAGTGTGCTGCGCCTCAGGCGCATCGTACGCGGGACCCGCCGGGGCAGCCCCCTGGACAGGCCCACCCTCGGTGGGCCCCCAGTACCCGGCCTGCCCCGCCGACGGCGGCGCCCCCCAGGAAGAGTCGCTCATCAGACTTCGAGCAGCTCCGCTTCCTTGTGCTTCAGGAGCTCGTCCACCTGTGCGACGTACTTCGCGGTGGTGTCGTCCAGCTCCTTCTCCGCACGGCGGCCCTCGTCCTCGCCGATCTCGCCGTCCTTGATCAGCTTGTCGATGGCGTCCTTGGCCTTGCGGCGCACCGAGCGGATCGAGATCTTGGCGTCCTCGCCCTTGGTCTTGGCGACCTTGATGTAGTCCCGGCGACGCTCCTCGGTCAGCTCGGGGAACACCACCCGGATGATGTTGCCGTCGTTGCTGGGGTTGACGCCCAGGTCGGAGTCGCGGATCGCCTGCTCGATGTTGCGCAGCGCGGTCTTGTCGAACGGGGTCACCACAGCCATGCGCGGCTCCGGCACGGAGAACGAAGCCAGCTGGTTGATCGGCGTCGGCGCACCGTAGTAGTCGGCCACGATCTTGTTGAACATCGCCGGGTGCGCACGGCCGGTGCGGATCGCGGCGAAGTCCTCCTTGGCGACCACGACGGCCTTCTCCATCTTCTCCTCGGCCTCGAGGAGGGTCTCTTCGATCACCACTTGCTCCTGCGTGTCTTGAGTGAGGCCCGGCTGCGGTTCCTCGTCGGGGCGGCGGCCGGCTGCGTCGCGTCTTCTTCCTGCACGGTTCCCGACCGGCAGGACATTGTCCATCCCCCGGCCAGGGTGCGTCCCGTCCGTCCCCCGGACAGGTGTCGTACCCCGGGTGACGGGGGTGTGCCGGTCAGTCCCGGCTGCCCTGGTCACCCACCAGCGTGCCGATCTTCTCACCCTTGACGGCCCGGGCGATATTGCCCTCCGCCAGCAGCTCGAACACGAGGATCGGAAGCTTGTTGTCGCGGCACAGGGTGATGGCGGTGGCGTCGGCGACCTTGAGGTCGCGGGTGATGACCTCGCCGTAGCCGAGGGCGTCGAACTTGACGGCGTCGGGGTTGGTCTTGGGGTCGGAGTCGTAGACCCCGTCCACGCCGTTCTTGCCCATGAGCAGCGCCTCGGCGTCGATCTCCAGGGCGCGCTGGGCGGCGGTGGTGTCGGTGGAGAAGTACGGCATGCCCATGCCGGCGCCGAAGATGACCACGCGGCCCTTCTCCAGGTGGCGCACGGCGCGCAGCGGAATGTACGGCTCGGCGACCTGTCCCATGGTGATGGCGGTCTGCACCCGGCTGTCGATGCCCTCCTTCTCCAGGAAGTCCTGGAGGGCGAGGCAGTTCATCACGGTGCCGAGCATGCCCATGTAGTCGGAGCGGGCGCGGTCCATGCCGCGCTGCTGCAGTTCGGCGCCGCGGAAGAAGTTGCCGCCGCCGATGACGACCGCGACCTCGGCACCGTCCCGGACGACGGCCGCGATCTCGCGGGCGATCTTGTGCACCACGTCCGGGTCCACGCCCAGGCCGCCGCCACCGGAGAAGGCCTCTCCGGACAGCTTCAGCAGAAACCGGCCGTGTACTTTGCCGTCGTCGCTCTTCTGGGCCTTGGTGGTCATGGAGATCCCGCCTCTTTCACGTGTTGCACATACGAAGAAGGCCATTGCCGGTGGGGTCGCTTTTCGCTCCCATGCGCGGCAATGGCCTCCTCGTCAGATCTGCTGCCGTCCGCCACTTGCCTGGATGTGGCGGTGTGCGCGGACGACTGCTGTCGACCCTACCGAGATTTCTCTTCGGGTCGCGCGTCGATCGCGGTACGGACTCAGATGCCGACCTTGATGCGCGAGAAGCGCGTCAGGGTGACACCGGCCTCGTCCAGCACCTTCTGGACCGACTTCTTGTTGTCCAGCGCGTACGGCTGGCCGAGCAGCGTGGCGTCCTTGAAGAAGCCGTTGAGGCGACCCTCGACGATCTTGGCGATCGCGGCCTCGGGCTTGCCCTCGGCGCGGGTGGTCTCCTCGGCGACGCGGCGCTCGGACTCGACGATCTCGGCCGGGACGTCCGCCTGGGAGAGGTACTTCGGCGCGAAGGCGGCGATGTGCTGCGCGATGCCCTTGGCGACCTCGGCGTTCGGCTTGTCCAGCTCGACGAGGACACCGATCTGCGGGGGCAGGTCGGGCATCGTGCGGTGCATGTACGCGGTCACGAAGCCGTCGGAGAACTGCGCGAAGCGGTCCAGGACGATCTTCTCGCCGAGGTTGGCGTTGGCCTCGTCCACGAACGCCTGGACGGTCTTGCCGGCCTCGATCTCGGAGGCGAGCAGCGCCTCGAGGTCGGCCGGGGAGGTCTTGGCGACGTGCTCGGCGATGGTCTTGGCCACGGCCTGGAACTTGTCACCCTTGGCGACGAAGTCCGTCTCGCACTTCAGCTCGACGAGGACGCCGGAGGAGTTGTCGTCGGCGATGATGGAGACCACGGCGCCGTTCTCGGCGGAGCGGCCCTCGCGCTTGGCGACGCCCTTCTGGCCCTTGATGCGCAGCGCCTCGACGGCCTTCTCGACGTTGCCCTCGGCCTCGTCCAGCGCCTTCTTGCAGTCCATCATGCCGGCGCCGGTCAGCTCACGGAGCTTCTTGACGTCGGCGGCGGTGTAGTTCGCCATGAGTCTGTGAGTCTTTCTCGAAGTCTTGGAAGATCGGAGATCAGCACAGTGTGCGGTCAACATGTAGACGCCGATCGCGGACGCCGCGCCGACCTACGCGTGAACAGCGGGGGCGGACTTCATGTCGCCGCCCCCGCCGTCAACGCTGACGTCAGGCCTGCTCGCCCTCGGCGGTCTTCTCGGCCTCGGCGGCCGGAGCAGCCTCAGCGGCCGGAGCCTCGGCCGGAGCAGCCTCAGCGGCCGGGGCCTCGGCCGGAGCAGCCTCGGCGGCCGGAGCAGCCTCAGCCGGAGCGGCCTCGGCGGCCGGAGCCTCGTCCTTCTTCTCACCCTCGAGCAGGTCGCGCTCCCACTCGGCGAGCGGCTCGCCCGCAGCCTTCTCACCCTTGTCACCGGTGGCGACGCGAGAGCGGGAGATGAGGCCCTCGGCGACGGCGTCGGCGATCACACGGGTGAGCAGGGTGACGGAGCGGATCGCGTCGTCGTTGCCCGGGATCTTGTAGTCGACCTCGTCGGGGTCGCAGTTGGTGTCGAGGATGGCGACGACCGGGATGTTGAGCTTCCGGGCCTCGCCGACCGCGATGTGCTCCTTCTTGGTGTCCACGATCCAGACGGCGCTGGGCACCTTCTGCATCTCGCGGATACCACCGAGGGTCTTCTCCAGCTTGGCCTTCTCGCGCGAGAGCACGAGAAGCTCCTTCTTGGTCAGACCGGACGCGGCGACGTCCTCGAAGTCGATCTGCTCGAGCTCCTTGAGGCGCTGCAGACGCTTGTAGACGGTCGAGAAGTTGGTGAGCATGCCGCCCAGCCAGCGCTGGTTGACGTAGGGCATGCCGACGCGGGTGGCCTGCTCGGCGATGGCCTCCTGCGCCTGCTTCTTCGTGCCGACGAACATGACCGTGCCGCCGTGGGCGACGGTCTCCTTGACGAACTCGTAGGCGCGGTCGATGTACGACAGCGACTGGAGCAGGTCGATGATGTAGATGCCGTTGCGCTCGGTGAAGATGAAGCGCTTCATCTTCGGGTTCCAGCGACGGGTCTGGTGACCGAAGTGGACGCCGCTCTCCAGCAGCTCCCGCATCGTGACGACGGCCATGGCCGTATCTCCTTGAATTTCTCGGTTGTGCCGCATCCACCGGACGGCGGATGCGCCTGACGCCCACGACGCGCCGTGCCACGAAGGACCGAGGGGCGCTTGGTACGAACCGACCGTTTCCGGCGGCCGCACCGGGGCGTGCGAAGTCGACCCGGTGACCCGGATCGCCAGAAGAAGTGTACGGGACCGCCGGGGCACCGGGTGACGCCGCCGTCCACAACCGGGGAGTAATCCACAGCTCCCGGCCATGATCGGCGGGGTGCGGGACGGTTTCCGCATGCGACGAGTGATGCGATGCATGGGTGTGTGGGCAGGGTTGTTGCTGGTCTCGGCGGTGGCGGCGCTGGCTCCCCTGGCCTGGGCAGACACCCCGGACCCGGCGTCCCCGCCACCTCCCGAGGGCCGAGTTCCGGCCATCGGCCGCGCGTGGCCGGTGGGCGCCCGGCCGGTGGTGCTACGGGGCTGGGAGCCCCCGGCGACGGTGTACGGCCCGGGGCACCGCGGCGTGGACCTGGGCGCGTCTTCCGGGGCTCCGGTACGCGCGGTGGCGGCCGGCCGCGTGTCCTTCGCGGGCCGGGTGGCGGGACGGGGCGTGGTGTCGGTGGAGCTGACGGGGACGGGTCTGCGGACCACGTACGAGCCGGTGAGTCCGTCGGTGCAGAAGGGGGATGCGGTGGGGGCGGGCGAGGTGGTGGGCACGGTGGAAGCCACGGGGTCGCACTGCCCCGGCACGTGCGTGCACTGGGGCCTGCTCAGAGGCGAGACCTACCTGGACCCCCTGTCCCTGCTGCCACCTTGGCTGCTGCACAGGGGCCCATCGAGACTGCTGCCGGTACTGGGAGTTCCGCTCCCTGCCTAGCTGCGGGCAGTCGTGCCTCCCCCGGTGCCTCAAAGGCCTGGGGGGACCCCCAGGCGGCACGGGTGGGCGATGTTGGTCCCGCCGCTCGAGCGAAGCCAGGAGTGGGGGCACCCCGCGGGCGCGGGCGAGTGACATCAACCCCCGCCTGCCACAGCGCCCCTCAGCCCTTCACACCGCGCAGAGCCATAGCCACAGCAGCGTCCGTAATGGCCGCAGGATCCTCAGCCGCACCCAGCTCGATCCGCCGCACGGCCGCATCCACGACCCCCTGCAGCAGCATCGCCGCCAGCCGAGGCTCCCTGTGCCCCATCGCCCCCAAGGCCTCGACGACCATCGCGACCAGCCCCCCGTGCGCGGCCCGGATCTTCTCCCGTGCCCCCGCATCCAGCTCACTCGCCGAGATCGCCACCACAGCCCGGTGCCGCCGGTCCCCGACCAGCGCCAGCTGCCGGCGCACATACGCCTCGACCTTGCCCTCGGCCGACGACGCCCGCTCCATCGCCGCCGCGACCTCCGCCGCCCACACGGGGAAGTCGACCTCGCACAGCTCTTCGACCACGGCGGCCCGCGAGCGGAAGTACTCGTACACGGACGACCGCGCCAGCCCCGTGCGCTCGGCGAGAGCCGGGAAGGTCAGCGCCTCCGTCCCGCCCTCGGACAGCAGGGACCGAGCCGCGTCCAGCAGGGCGGCTCGCTGCATCGACCGGTGCTCGGCCACGGAGGCCGCTCGAATCCTTGGCACGCCGACCACTTTACGGACACCCCACCCCGGAAGGGAGGACTCAGCGCCCGAAGCTCGCCAGCTTGGCCCGCAGCTGCAGCACCGACTTGGTGTGGATCTGGCTGACCCGGCTCTCGGTCACCCCGAGCACGTTGCCGATCTCGGCGAGGGTGAGCCCCTCGTAGTAGTAGAGCGTGACCACGGTCTTCTCCCGCTCGGGCAGCGTGTTGATCGCCCGTGCCAGGAACCGCCGCAGTTCCCGGTCCTCGGCCACCTCCACCGGATTGTCGGCGGCGGTGTCCTCCAGCGTGTCCATGAGACTGAGCCGGTCCCCGCCCTCGCCGCCGACGTGCAGCAGTTCCTCCAGGGCGACGACGTTGGCCAGCGACAACTGACTGAACACGGCATGGAGCTCGTCGACCTCCATGCCCAGCTCGGTCGCGACCTCCCCTTCCGTCGGCGTCCGCCGCAGCCGCGCCTCCAGGGTGGCGTAGGCCCGCTCGACGTTCCGCGCCTTCTGCCGGACCGACCGGGGGATCCAGTCCAGCGCTCGCAGCTCGTCGATCATCGCGCCCCGGATCCGGGTGATCGCGTACGTCTCGAACTTGATCTCCCGGTCGACGTCGAACTTCTCGATCGCGTCGATCAGCCCGAACACACCCGAGGAGACGAAGTCGGCCTGCTCGACATTGGGCGGCAGACCCACACTCACCCGGCCCGCCACGTATTTGACGAGCGGCGAGTAGTGCAGGATCAGCTGCTCCCTCAGCCGGTCGTCCCCCGTCGCCTTGTACGACCGCCACAGCTCGTCAAGCGTCGAGGGAGCGGGCGGCCGCACGCTGCCACCGTCGCGGGCGGCTGGGGGGATCGCCGCCCGGTCGGACCCGGAGGTGTGCTGGGGCATTCGTCGCCTTGTGCCGTTCTGCCGTGAAGTGCCGTGAAGTGCCGTGTTGCGCTGAGAAGTGGGTGAAGTGGGAGAGCTGGGGAGGGCTGGGCGGTCGTGGGGTGAAGTGGGCCACCTGGGTGAGCTGTCTGTCTGATGTCGAGTTGGCGCGGTCTGCGCCCGGACTTTCGTGAGCGTAGCGTGACTGAGGAGTCGCGGTGTGCGAACAACGAGGCTCCACCCGTGCGCGGGCCCCTTCCGCCGTTCGCACGACCGCGTCGCGCAGCTCGCTCTGCGTGATCGGACCAAGGGGTCAACTCCGGGAAATCCCAAGGGCGTAGGGGGTTCCCCCGGACGGCCGAACACGCTCGGTCAGCATGGACCACGACCGCCCCGCGCCGAGGTCATCGTCTGGCGTGTCAACTTCCAGCCGTCGCCGTGTCGTTCGACGTAACCAAGTGATCGGAGTTCGTACAGTCTCGCGATCGCGTCATCTGGGGTGGTGCGCGCGCCGGACGCGATCTCCTCGGCAGGGGCCGTACGGTTTGCGGGCAGGGCGGCGAGGACGGCCCGGGCAGCCGGTTCCAGCAGGTCGCGCGGGAGCACGGGGCCCCGTCGGGGCGGGGCCAGCTCGCCCATGTCGCCCACGAGTTCGATGACCTCCGCGGCATCCGTGACCAGGACGGCGTCGCCGCGCAGCAGCTCGTGCACGCCGACCGAGAGACCGCTGGTGACGGGCCCGGGCACCCCCATGGTGAATCGTCCTAGGCGCCCTGCCGCCCGCGCGGTGACCAGCGACCCGCTGCGGCAGGCGGCCTCCACGACGACGGTTCCCCTGGTGAGCGCCGCGATCACTCTGTTGCGCAGGATGAACCGGCTCGGCGTGGGATGGTCACCGGGCGGCAGCTCCCCGACCACCAGGCCCTGTTCCGCGATCCTGTTGATCAGTGCGGTGTGGCCGCGGGGGTAGGGCCGGTCGACGCCGCAGGCCAGGACGGCGACCGTGGCACCGCCGGCGGCGAGAGCGCCACGGTGGGCGGCCCCGTCGATCCCGTAGGCACCGCCCGACACGACGACCCAGCCCCGCTCGGCGAGTCCCGAGGCGAGGGTGCCGGCGACATGGGCGCCGTACTCGGTGCAGGCGCGCGCTCCGACGACGGCCACGGAGGTGAGCGCCCACATCCGCAGGCTGGGCCGCCCGCGCACCCACAGCCCCGTGGGCCGGCTGTCCCCGAGGTCGTCGAGCTGGCCCGGCCACTCCGCATCCCCCGGACACACGAACCGCACCCCGGCCGCCCGCGCCACGGCGAGATCCCGCTCCGGCTCCGCCCGCCGGGCGCGCCCCACCAGTCCACCCCACTGCGTCCCGCTCGCCCCCGGCAACGGCTCGCCGCCGTTCCGCAACCGCCGCACCACCTCCCCCACCCCGAACTCCCGCATCCACCGCCCACCGGCTTCGTCCCCGGGTTCGATGACCCGGGCGAGGAAGATCCGGCCCAGGAGTTCCTCGTCCGGATCACCCTCTGCGGTCATGTCAGGGCTCCGATGGCCATGGGCACGCCCCGCGGCACTCCGGTGCGCAGTTGCAGGGCGAGACAGACGTCGGTGGCGTCCGGGCGGTCGTGGCCGACGAGGTCCGCCACCGTCCAGGCGACGCGCAGGACCCGGTCGATCCCGCGGGCCGTGAGCACGCCCCGCTCGAGGTTGCGTTCGGCCTCGTCCATCGCACCGGCGACGGCGTGGAAGCGGCTGCGCAGCTCCCGCCCGGGCACCTCGCTGTTGGTGCGCCAGGGGGTTCCGGCGAGGCGGGCGGCCGTCCGCTGCCTGGCTGCCCGGACCCGGTCGGCGACGGTCGCGGTGGACTCGCCCCGGGCGCCGGGTTCGGTGAGCTGGGCGCGGGTGACCGGGTCGACCTCGACCCGCAGGTCGACCCGGTCCAGCAGCGGACCCGACAGCCGGGCCTGGTAGCGGCGGATGGCCGACGGCGGGCAGTCGCACAGGGAGTCGCGCTGCGAGAAGCGTCCGCAGGGGCAGGGGTTGGCCGCCAGGACCATGAGGAACCTCGCAGGGAACCGGACCACGCCCGCGCTCCGCGCGATCACCACGTGTCCGGACTCCAGGGGCTGCCGCAGGGCATCCAGGGTCTGGCTGTGGAATTCGGGCGCCTCGTCGAGGAACAGCACGCCCCGGTGGGCGAGGGACACGGCACCGGGCCGCGCGACGCCGGGTCCGCCGCCGACGAGGGACTGCATCGTGGCCGAGTGGTGCGGGGCGCAGTAGGGCGCGACGTCGATGAGCGGCTTGCCCGGGGGCAGCAGCCCGGCCACCGAGTGGACCGCGGTGACCTCCAGCGAGTCCTCCCGGGTGAGCCGGGGCAGAACGGCGGGCAGGCGCTCGGCGAGCATGGTCTTGCCCGCGCCCGGCGGGCCTTCGAGGAACAGATGGTGCCCGCCGGCCGCGGCCACCTCCACGGCCGTGCGCGCCGAGGTCTGACCCACGACATCGGCCAGGTCGTGGTCCTGATCGTGCTGTGCGGCACCGAAGCCGCGCATGCCGGTGGCCGCACCCGTGCCCGGCACCCGCAGACCGGCCAGGAGGGGATCCGGGCGTCCCTGATCGCCCGGATCCTCGTCGGGCACGGGCTCGTCGGTGAGCACGGCGATCAGCTGCCGCAGGCTGCGGATGCCGAGCACCGACACGCTGGGTACGAGCGAGGCCTCGGCAGCGGCGCACTCCGGGACGACCACCTGTTCGTAGCCGGCGTCGGCGGCGGCGAGGACCGCGGGCAGGATGCCCCGCACCGGCCGCACCCGGCCGTCCAGTCCCAGCTCTCCGATCATGACGATGTCGGCGAGGACCCGGGGGTCGATCCGCTCGGCGGCACCGAGCACCGCGCAGGCGACGGCCAGGTCGAATCCGGACCCGGCCTTGGGCACGGACGCCGGGCTGAGTCCCACGGTGAGCTTCTTCTGCGGCCATTCGCCGCCCGAGTTCACCACCGCCGCCCGAACCCGGTCCCGGCTCTCCGTCAGGCTCTTGTCCGGCAGCCCCACCAGTGTGAACGCCGCCACCCCGGGTTCCAGGTCCGCCTGGACCTCCACCACCACGCCCTCGACGCCCACCAGCGCCACCGAGCACGTACGGGCGAATCCCATCTCAGGCCACCCCCCGCGCGTGCTCGACCACAGGAGCGCCGCGGTCCGGGAGCAGGACGCCGACCAGGTCGATGCGGACGCCGCCGGGAGGGGCTCCTCCGTGGGTCTGGGTCCAGCGTTCGGCGAGGTCGCGCAGCCGCTCCGCCTTCTCCGGGGTCACCGCGGCCATGGGGTGCTCGTACGACCCGCCCCTGCGGGTCTTCACCTCGCAGACCACCAGGACGTCGCCGTCCCGGGCGACGATGTCGATCTCACCCGTCCTGCCGCAGCGCCAGTTGCGCTCCAGGACGGTCATCCCGGCCCCGGTCAGCCGCCGCGCGGCCAGTTCCTCGCCGTACTTGCCGAGTGCACCTCGTGCGTTCATGTCGGCACCACCTCCGGCGCCAACCGTCACGCATCCCACCCAGAGAAGTGGATCTTGGTGGGCTACTCAGCCGTTGTGGAAAACTCCGTCACCCGCCCGGGAGCTCCAGGTCGCTCTTGTTCAGCTCCTCGATATTCACGTCCTTGAACGTAAGGACACGGACCTGCTTCACGAAACGGGCCGGCCGGTACATGTCCCAGACCCAGGCGTCTGCCATCGACACCTCGAAGAACACCTCACCCTGGACCGAGTGCACCTGCATCTCATAGTCGTTGGTCAGGTAGAAGCGACGCTCGGTCTCGATCACGTATTTGAACAGACCGACGACGTCTCGATACTCCCGGTAGAGCTTCAGCTCCATCTCGGTCTCGTACTTCTCGAGGTCCTCGGCGCTCATGGCATGTTCCCCTTCAGCCGTGCGATCCCACCATTGTGCGCCAGTCCGACGAGCCCTCAGACGATTTCCGTGTCCAGGATCACGGGCCGGGCGGGGGGACCTTCGTCGAGCAGCGTACGCAGCAGCTCGGCGAGTCTGGTCGGATACACCGTCTCATGCGTCCGGGTCAGTTCCTGACACGTCCACCAGCGCGCTCCGGCGACACTGCGCCGCTCCAGCTCCGTCAGGCCCAGGGCCGCGGTGGCCGTCTGGCTCGTACGGGCCAGGTAGTACCACTCGTCCTGGTCCCAGCGGCGGCCCGCGAACGGGAAGGAGCACCGCCGGCGCCACAGCACGGGACCGAGTGCGACGTCGGTGACACCGGTCTCCTCCGCGAGTTCCCTGAGCGCGGCCTCCTCGCGCGTCTCGCTGCCCTCCAGGCCGCCGCCGGGGGTGAACCACCAGTCGTCGGCCGGATCCTCCGGCTCGTGGCCGTGCAGGAGGAGGATGCGGTCCTCGGGGTCGAGAAGGACCACCCGGGCCACCTTGCGCAGGCCGTCCTCGTAGGTGTCCTCGCCCGTCCTCGTGGTCTCAGCGGGCACCGGCCGGCTCCGGGGTGGGACGGGTGCGGGAGCGGCCCAGCCGCTTGGCGATCGGGCCGTACGCACCGCCGCCGAGGACCAGTACGGCGCCGGCGACGATCATCAGCTCGATGGTCCTGAGCGGGCCGGGCTGGGAGAGGGCACCGAGGGTCTCGAAGCCGGTGGGGCGCTTGAGCATGCCCTTCATGGGCCAGACGACGGCGTCGACGCGGGCGGAAACGGCATCGCCGGCCACCGTGCCCTTGGCCGCGTCGGTGAGGTGGGCGGTGGAGTCCAGCGAGCCCTGGCGTTCGTCGCCGAGGAGGAAGAGCCGTCCCTTGGGGACGGTCACGGTCGGGAAGTTCTGGATCTCGGCCAGGCTGCCCGCGGGCAGGTACGGCTCGTCGATCTGCTTGCCGTTGACGGTGAGCTTGCCGTTGGTGCAGCAGGAGACGGTGTCGCCGCCGACGGCGACGACCCGCTTGACCACGTTGGCATTGGTGACCCAGCTCTTGTCGCGGAAGACGACCACGTCACCGCGCCGGACCTCGGTGCCGTCCACGCGCTGGGCCATCACCCGGTCACCGATGCCGATCGTCGGGCTCATCGAGCTGGTGGGCACGGTGTACGGCCGGTAGATCAGCGCTCCCCAGACGAAACCTCCGAGGAACAGCACCAGGCCCAGCGCCATGGCCAGCCCGGACAGCCGGTGCCCGATCCGGCTGCCGCCGGCCTGTGCCGTGCCTGTGCCCGCGCTGCGCGGGGCCGTACGCGTCGTGCTCTCGCCACCCATGGACCCGCACCCTACCCGGCGGTACCGAGCAGGGGCAGCCCCTCTTGCGCGGCCCTGGTCACAGCTTTCCCAGAGCTTCACCGAGGGGCAGGTCCCGACCGGCCGACAGGCTCACCGCTTTCCGGCGGCCGCCTTCGGCTCCGTCCTGGACTCCAGGCGGTCGGCCCGCCTGCGCCGCCACAACGCCACGGGCAGGACCGCCGTCACCGCCACGCCCTCCGGCGCCACCGAGAGGGACGCCGCCGCGGAGGACTTCTGGTCCAGGCCCTGGTCGAAGGTGTCCGGGATCGGCAGGGTGCCCCAGCGGTTGATCGGCCAGGCCTTGACGATGGCGCGGCCGACGACCTTGTCGACGGGGACCATGCCGTGGTTCTTGTCGGACTGGTTGTAGCGGGAGTCCCGGGAGTTCTGGCGGTGGTCACCCATCACCCAGATGAAGCCCTTGGGGACCTTCACCGTGAACTGACCGCCCTGCTCGTCCTGGCTGCACGGCGTGTTGCCGGGGTAGACGTACGGCTCGTTCAGCGCCTTGCCGTTGACCAGCAGCGGGCCGGTGCCCTTGCACTGGACCGTGTCGCCGCCCACTCCGATGACCCGCTTGATCAGGTCCTTCTCCTCAGCGGACGGCATCAGGCCGATCCAGCTGAGCACCTTCTGCACCGCGTTCGGGTTGGGTGCGGGCTCGCCCGCCAGCCAGTTGTCCGGGTCGTGGAAGACGACGACCTCACCGCGCTCGGGCTCGGAGCCGAACCACGGGGTGAGCTTGTCGACCAGGACGCGGTCACCCTGCTGGAGGGTGTTCTGCATCGAGTCGGACGGAATCGAGAACGCCTGCACCAGGAACGTCTTGATCAGCAACGCCAGGACCAGCGCGATGACGACCAGGATCGGCAGTTCTTTCCAGAAGGAGCGGGGCTTCTTCGGCGGGCGCGCCGCCTCGTCCGTGCCCACGCTCCCGGTCGAGGGCTGCTGACCCTCCGGCGTGCCGTCGTCGGACGCCGAGAAGCCGGAAGCCCCAGGGGTCACGGCGTCGTCCGGAGCCGGGGCGTTCCCTTCCACGGGGTGCCCGCGGTGCTCCTCGCCGTCGTGTCCCGACCGTGCGCCAACCGCCACATCCCCCACGCCAACTCCTTACTCTGCGCCGCCGCCTGCCCCATCCAAGGTGCAGGCCCACCACTCCCATAACGAGCGGGAGTTCCGCAGGGGTCGGGAGTTGGGTCAATGCGTTCGGATCGTCGGAGGCAACCCTATGCGACAGCCGAGGGGCGGCGGTCGACCCCGACACGGAGTTCGCAACGCTTGCGAAGGTTTTAGGTTCGTCGAGGCTGGTCCAGTGGCCGATGGGCCAGCCGATGACCATGGCCCGGCCGACCACCGAGTCCTCGGAGACCGTGCCGCCGTAGGAGGTGTTCTGGTGGGCGCGGGAGTCCGCCGAGTTGTCCCGGTGGTCGCCCATCACCCAGAGCCGGCCCTGGGGCACGGTGATGTCGAAGGGTGTGGAGGAGGGGGAGTTGCCCGGGTAGAGGTAGTCCCCTTCGGTCAGCGGCACTCCGTTGACGGTGACCCGGCCCTGCGCGTCACAGCACTTGACGTGGTCACCTCCAACCCCGATCACCCGCTTGATCAGGTCCTTCTCGTTGTCGGAGGGCAGCAGGCCGATGAAGGTGAGGCCTTCCTTGAACTGCTTGACGACGAGGGGGTCGTGCTTCTTGGCCGTCTGCTCGTCGGCGAGCCAGCCGCCCGGGTCGTGGAAGACGACGACGTCCCCGCGCTGCGGCTTTGAGCCGAACCACGGGGTGAACTTGTCGACCAGGACGCGGTCGCCGATCCGGATCGTCTGCTCCATGGAGCCCGAGGGGATCACGAACGCCTGGACGAGGAACGTCTTCAGGACCAGCGCTATGAGGACGGCGACGCCCACCAGAAGGGGAATCTCCCGAACGGCCGAGCGCCTGCGCTTGCGCTTCACCTTGCGCTGGAGCTTGCGTCGCTCCGCGCGCGTGCGGCCGCCGCCCGGCGCGGAGGTGCGGCGGGCCCCGGTGGGCAGCAGGTTGTCGGCGGGTGTGCTGGGCACGCCGCGCGGCTTGCCGCGGTTACCCATGTGCGCCCTCCGGGGCGGGCACGGGCGCGTACGCGGCGGGACGGTGCAGGTGCTCGAAACGGGCGTACGGCCAGATGATCCAGTCGGCCCGGCCGATGACCTCGCCGACGGGGATCATGCCGCCGCCCGGCGAGCCGAGGTGGTCGCGGGAGTCGCTGGAGTCGCTGCGGTGGTCCCCGAGGACGAACAGGCGGCCCGCGGGCACGACGACGTCGAAGGGGACGGTGGACGGGGTGTCCCCGGGATAGAGGAACGCCGTCTCGTCGACCGGCCGGCCGTTCACCTCGAGCCTCCCCTCCTTGTCGCAGCAGACCACATGGTCTCCCCCCACCCCTACAACGCGTTTGATGTAGTCGGCGTCCCCGAAATACCCGGTCCCGTCGAAGACAACCACGTCGCCGCGGCTCGGCTGGGCACCGAAACGGTACGCCAACTTATTTACGAGGACGCGGTCGCCGATCCTCAATCGCTGCTCCATGGATCCGCTGGGAATCTGGAACGGCTGCGTCACGAAGGTGTTGAGGAGCAGCAAAAACACCAGGCAGACGAAGAGGGTGAGGGTGATCCGGCCGCCGGGCAGCCAGTCGGTGATCCGCGACACCAACGCGAAACGCGACCGGCCCTCCCGCCCCGGAGTACCGGGGTGGGAGGAGCGGTCGCGTTCCGTCGGCTGTGCTTCGGTGTCCATCGGAGCCAGATGCTATCCGGCCCCGCTGTGACCCCGAGAAAGCGCTCAGCTCTCGCGCTTCTCCTTGATCTTCGCGGCCTTGCCGCGCAGGTCACGGAGGTAGTACAGCTTGGCGCGGCGCACGTCACCCTTGGTGACCAGCTCGATCTTCTCGACGATCGGGGTGTGCACCGGGAAGGTGCGCTCGACGCCGACGGAGAACGAGACCTTGCGGACCGTGAAGGTCTCGCGGACGCCGGAGCCCTGGCGACGGATCACAACGCCCTTGAACTGCTGCACACGGGAGCGGTTGCCCTCGATGACGCGGACGTGGACGTTGACGGTGTCACCCGGGCGGAAGGCCGGGATGTCGCTGCGCAGCGACGCGACGTCGACGGTGTCGAGCAGGTGAGACATTTCGTCTGCTTTCTTCGCTGATGCCACAGGTCATCAACGGCAACTAGGTGTACAAGAGGTCTGCTGTGCGGGTCGGGACGGGCGTCGTGTCCCCCTGCGGCAGGGGCGCACGCCGGACGGGCGCACAACAGCGGTCTATTCTTCCACGGCCTCGGTCCTGCGCCAAAATCGGCCGTACGGCTCGCCCTCCGGATCCGGGGCCCAGCCCAGGATGGAGAGCATCTCGCGGTCCTTCTTGTCGAAGGCCTTGGGGTCGCAGCGCTCGATCAGGTCGGGCCGGTTGCTGGTGGTGCGCCGCAGGGCCTCGTCGCGGCGCCAGCGGGCGATCTTGCCGTGGTGGCCGCTGAGCAGCACCTCCGGGATGTCCCGGTCGCGCCAGATCGGCGGCTTGGTGTAGACGGGACCTTCCAGGAGGTTGGCCATCGCACCGGGTGCGAACGAGTCGTCCCGGTGGGACTCGGCGTTGCCGAGGACGCCGGGCAGCAGCCGGGCGACGGCCTCCGTGATGACCAGAACGGCCGCCTCGCCGCCGGCGAGCACATAGTCGCCGATGGAGACCTCGTGGACGGGCATCCGGGTGGCGTACTCGTCCATGACGCGCCGGTCGATGCCCTCGTATCGGGCCGGGGTGAAGATCAGCCAGGGGCGCTCGGAGAGTTCGACCGCCAGTTCCTGGGTGAAGGGGCGGCCGCTAGGGGTGGGCACGATCAGCGCGGGGGCCTGGGCGCCGCTCTCGTAGCCGTCGGCGAGCACCGTGTCCAGGGCGTCTCCCCAGGGCTCGGTCTTCATGACCATGCCGGGGCCGCCGCCGTACGGCGTGTCGTCGACCGTGTTGTGCCGGTCGTACGTCCAGGTCCGCAGGTCGTGGACGTGCACGTGCAGCCGGCCACGCGCGCGTGCCTTGCCGACGAGGGAGACGTTCAGGGGCTCCAGGTACTCGGGGAAGATCGTGACGACGTCGAGGCGCATCAGGACTCTTCCTGGGACGAGTCGATCACCGCGCGGTCGTCGATCAGACCCGGCGGGGGCGCGATGACCGCCTTCTGCTCCTCCAGGTCGATCTCGGTGACGATCTCCTCCACGAAGGGGATCATCACCTCGCTGCCGTCCGGGCGCTCGACGATGAAGAGGTCCTGGGAGGGCAGGTGCGAGATCTCGGTGATCCGGCCGACCTCCATGCCGTCCTCGGTCACCACGTCGAGGTCCATGAGCTGGTGGTCGTAGTACTCGTCCTCGCCCTCGGGGAGTTCCTCGGGGTCGATCTCGGCGATCAGTAGTGTGTTGCGCAGGGCCTCGGCGGCGTTGCGGTCGCCGACTCCCTCGAAGCGCAGGAGCAGGCGGCCGCTGTGGACGCGGCCGGTGGCGATGGTGAGCGGCCCGGCGGAGGCCGGGTCGGTGGCCAGGACGGCGCCCGGCGCGAGCCGCAGCTCGGGCTCGTCGGTACGTACCTCGACGGTGACCTCGCCCTTGATGCCGTGAGCGCGGCCGATCCGTGCGACTACCAGCTGCACGTGTACAGATCTCCTGTCATACGACTGCGGGCCGGGGACGGCCCAGTGGCCCTCCCCGGCCCGAGCCGGTTGCGATGAAGCGTCAGCGGACGTGGTCCACGTCGACGAGGTCGACGCGGACACCGCGGCCGCCGATGGCGCCCACGACGGTACGCAGAGCACGAGCGGTACGGCCGTTGCGGCCGATCACCTTGCCGAGGTCGTCGGGGTGGACCCGGACCTCCAGCACGCGCCCGCGGCGCAGGTCACGCGAGGCGACCTGCACATCGTCAGGGTTGTCGACGATGCCCTTCACGAGGTGCTCAAGCGCCTCTTCGAGCATGCTGCTCAGGCCTCGGTCGACTCGGACTCAGCCGCAGCCTCGTCCTTCTTCTCAGCCTTCTTCTTCTGGGTGATCGCCTCACCCTTGCCCTCGTCGTCACCGCCGAGCGCCTCGAACGACGGACGCGCGGCCTTCGGCGCGGCGACGAGCAGCGGCGCCGGGGCGGGCTCGCCCTTGAACTTCTGCCAGTCGCCGGTCTTCTTCAGGATGGCGAGGACGGGCTCGGTCGGCTGCGCGCCGACACCCAGCCAGTACGCCACGCGGTCGGCGTCCACCTCGATGACCGACGGGTTGTAGGTCGGGTGGTACTTGCCGATCTCCTCGATGGCCCGGCCGTCACGGCGGGTACGGGAGTCGGCGATGACGATGCGGTAGTGAGGCGAACGGATCTTGCCCAGACGCTTCAGCTTGATCTTGACTGCCACGGGAGTGGGTTCTCCTGGAATTGACGTGGTTGGGCACGGCGAGCTGCCGCGTGGGGTTGCGGTACCCGAGTGCCCGATGGACGCGTCAGCCGGAGGAGAGAGGGGTCCTGTTCGGCTGTCGAGTACAGCTAGCCATTGTGCCACACCCTGCAGGTCGCTTCTGGCCACGGGGGGCCGAGCTGCGCCCGGGCATGCCGGAGAGGCACCCGGCGTGGAGGTAAGTACGTCGGGTGCGCGAACCCGACGGGAGCGGCCGGGTACGGCTGCCACGAGCAGCCGTACCCCTAGCTCACCGCCGCTCCCACGACCTCCGGGATGCGGAACGGCTTGCCGCAGCCGCCGCACACGATGGGGGCCTGGGCCAGGACCGAGGGGACCACCCTCACGTTCCGTCCGCAGTCGCAGACCGCCTTCACGCGGACGCCGCCGCCGGAGGAGCCGTGCCGGGCGGCCGGCCCTCGGAAGGTGCGGGAGGTGTCGGAGGAGGTGGCCACCGTGTGCGCCTTCAGCGCGCGCTGGAGCCGCTCGATGGTCGGGCGGTAGCGCCGCTTCGCCTCGGGGTTGAGCGTGACCAGGGAGAAGCCGCTGCTGGGGTGCGGTTCCTCCGGGTGGTCCAGGCCCAGCTCCTCGGCGATGGCGAGGAAACGGCGGTTGTGGTACCGGCCGGCGCGGGAGGTGTCGCGGACTCCGCGGGCGGCGGCGATGCCGTGGACTGCCTCATGAAGCAGTCGCTCGAAGGAGAGTTCGTGACCGCACGCGGACGACGACTCCCCGATCAGGGACTCTGGCGCGGCAAGGTCCGGCAGCTCGGGGTGGTACCGCTGAATGTCGGCCCACGCCTGCGCCAGCTCTGCGGCGAGAACAGGTGGTGTCTGTGTCGTGCTCACGTAATGACAACGAGCGGGGGTACCGCTGTGTTCCTATTCCGGGGCATCCCAAATAATTTGCACGTACCCGTCAGTTGCCGCTGATGCGTCCGGACGAGGGCGGGTGCGCTGATCTGCGGAGAAGCCGCACAGCTCGTACCAAGCCGGTGCGTAGGCTGACGTACGACCCGGCGGTCTGACACCGGAGCAGCTGTGGTGCGCGGATGCGCAAGAGGCGTTTCGGTCGCTCTCGCACGAGGGCGTCACCTCGTTCAGCGTCCGCGACGCCCGAGACGTTACCGGGCGCGTCCGTGCCCCCGGTCACCGGCCCGTCCCCGTGAGCGGCCACCGTAGGGTCGGCCAGATTGCCGGGATGTGAAATCTCGCCACAGTCGGGCCCAGTCCCCAAGCCGGGGCCCACGACCCCTGGACGGCACCGCGAGCCGGGAGTTACCTGGCATACGTGGATAGTGCGAGCGCACGGCACGGGGGCCACGCAATCGGGCACTGCGGCGAACTGTCGGCGGAATGGGGCGCTTACCTATGACACCTACGCTCGTGCGGGAACACCTGTCTCACGTGGGCTCCGCACCACCCCGCGTGAACCTGTGCGCACGCGCGCGTGACTGGTCCGAGATCCAGGAGCGGATGCTGGTGCCGCTCTACGAGACCGTCCACGAGCGACTTGAAGTGGGCCCTGCCACAAGACTGCTGGGCCTGCGCTGCGGCTCCGGGCTCGCTTTGCTGATGGCGGCCTCCAGAGGGGCCGCGGTCACCGGTGTCGAATCCTGCCCGCAGCGGCTCGCGCTCGCGCGCGAGCGCCTGCTGCCGGACGTTCCGCGCGCCGCGCGGGCGCGTGGCGCCACGAAACTCGTCGAGGGCACATCCGCGGACGCGGTCGGCACGGCAACTCCCGCGTACACCTTGGTGACCGTCTTCGAGCCGATCGGCTGTCTGGCGGGCGACTCCGAGGGACTCGGCGAGTTGCTGGCGGCCGCGCTCCCGCTGGCCGCGCACGGGGCCGCCGTGGTGCTGGCCGGCTGGGGGCCGCCGGAGCGCTGCGCGACGTCGTCGGTGGTGCGGGTGGCGACGAAACTGGCCGACCCCCTGCGCAGCGCGGGCAGTTGGCGCCCCGCCCGCCGGGACGACCTGGAGGAGGTCGCCCAGCGGGCCGGGCTGAAACCGGACGGCTCGGGGCGGGTGGCCTGCCCGTTCGGGTACGCCGATCTCGACAGCGCGGTGCGCGGGCTGCTGTCGACGTGCCTGTTCGACGCGGCGATCGCGGCGACCGACCGCAAGCAGGTGGACAAGGAACTGACGGAGGCGCTGCATCCGTACCGTCGTCAGGACGGGACCGTGTGGATGCCGAACGTGTTCCGCTACCTGATCGCGCGCGTGCCCTGATCGCGCGCGTGCCCTGATCGCGCGCGTGCCCTGATCCTGCGGTCCTCGTCCGGGCCCGGGACTCTCAACCCATGAATATGCTGTGCGTTCCGGGCACCTGCACGGCCAGCCCGGGAGGGATGATCTGGACGACCCCGCCCGCGCAGCCCGGAACGTTGTGGACGAGCGCGGGTATGTCCGCGACATTGAAGACGGTGGACAGCCGCGGGATCTCGAAGCAGCCTCTCGGGTTCTGGTGAAAGACTCCGTTGATCACGAGGGCCCCGTTCGCGGCGAAGGCCGAGCCGGGAACGGCGAGCGCGAGCACCCCGGCGGCGGCGAGTGTGGCGAGTGTCGAGCTGATGCAGCGCATGACGAACCTCCCGGCGTGGGGGCCAGGCACATCCCGGCCCTGCAACCGACCGTACGGAAACGTGCACGCACTGCATCCGGGCATCACCCAGGTGGGTGACTGCGGCGACCGACCACGCCGGCGCCCCCGCTCTAGGCCTCGGAGTCCTTGGTGAGGCGGGTGATCCCGGCGATCCGGTACGCGTCCGCCTCCTCCAGCGTCTCGTTCTCCAGGAGCGCCTGCGCCAGCGCGTCCAACTGGCCGCGGTGGTCGCGGAGTTTGCGGCTCGCCTCCTCGTAGCACTCGTCCACGATCCGGCGCATCTCATGGTCGATCACGTCGAGGGTGTGGGGAGCGGCGGACAGTCCGTACGCCTGCTGGGCGTCGCTCGGGAGGGCGGACAGGCGGCCGACGCGCTCGCTCATGCCCCAGCGGGCCACCATCCCGCGGGCGATGTTGGTGACCTGCTCCAGGTCGTTCTCCGCGCCCGTGGTGACGACACCGTAGACGACCTCTTCCGCCGCCATGCCGCCCAGGGCGCCGATGATGCGGCCGCGCAGGTACTCCTCCGAGTGTGCGTACCGCTCCACCTCGGGCGTGGACATCGTCACCCCGAGCGCCCGGCCGCGCGGCACGATGGTGACCTTGCGGACGGGGTCGGCGCCGGGCTGCAGCATGCCGAGGAGGGCGTGGCCGCTCTCGTGGTACGCGGTCCTGCGGCGGTCCTCCTCGGGCATCACGAGGGTGCGTTCGGCGCCCAGCTGGACCTTCTCCAGGGCTTCGGAGAGGTCGGCCTGGGTCACCTGCTCCTGCTTGCGCTTGACGGCGAGCAGAGCGGCCTCGTTGGCGAGATTGGCCAGATCTGCACCCGTCATGCCCGGGGTGACACGCGCCAGCTGGGTCAGGTCCACGCCGGACGCGAGCGGGATGTCCCGGGTGTGGATGCGCAGGATCGACTCGCGGCCGCCCCGGTCCGGCGGGGCCACGCTGACCACCCGGTCGAAGCGGCCGGGCCGGGTCAGCGCCGGGTCCAGGATGTCGGCGCGGTTCGTCGCGGCGATGACGATCACACCCTCCGAACCCGAGAAGCCGTCCATCTCCGTGAGGATCTGGTTCAGCGTCTGCTCGCGCTCGTCGTGGCCGCTCATCGAGGCGCCGCCGGCGCGCACCCGTCCGATGGTGTCGATCTCGTCGATGAAGATGATCGACGGCGCCACCTTGCGGGCCTCGGCGAACAGCTCACGGACGCGGGACGCGCCGACGCCCACGATCATCTCGATGAACTCGGACGCCGAGGCGGAGAAGAACGGCACGCCGGCCTCCCCCGCGACCGCCCGTGCCAGCAGGGTCTTGCCGGTGCCGGGCGAGCCCGCGAGCAGCACACCGCGCGGCAGCTTCGCGCCCATCCTGCGGTAGGTGTCGGGGTACTTCAGAAAGTCGACGACATCGTCCAGTTCGCCCTTGACCTCGTCGATGCCGGCGACGTCCGCGAACGTCGTACGCCCGGTGCCGGGCCGCAGTTCGACCGGTTTGGGGGGCGTCTTGCGGCCGAACATGCCGCCCGCACCCCCCAGACCGGCGCCGATCCGTCGGGCGAAGAAGATCCACACCGCGACCAGGAGCACGATCGGGATCAGGGAGATCAGCAGGTTGGACAGGAAGCCCCGCTCCTGCACGACCGGTCGCGCCGTCACCGTGACGCCGTGGCTGCTCAGGTTCTGCCACAGCTTGTCGTCGGCGAAGGCCGGCCGCTGCGTCTTGAACTTGGTGTAGTCGCCGCCGCCCTCGGGGTTTGCGCGCGGGCTCTTGAGCTGGCCCTGGATCGCGTCGCCCTTGGAGTAGATCTTGGCGACGTTGCCGTCGCCGACCTCCCTGCTGAACTCCGTGTAGGAGATCGTCGGCTCATTGCCCTGGCCGAGGTAGTTCAGTCCCACGTAGGCCAGCAGGAAGACGATCACCGCGGTGACGAGCAGGCCCCACCATTTGCCGCCTCTGAGTCCACCGCCGGGACGCCGGGGCGACTCGTCCGGTGTGCCCTCGGCGCGCCACGGCTGGTCAGGGGCCTTGCGTGGGGGCGCCGCATTGCTCATATCTGGACGTTACGGCACACAACGGACCTCGGCACGCGCTGGGGGCGCACCGTACGCAACACGCGCTGGGGGCGCCCCCTCGCAGAGAGAGCGCCCCCAGGGACGTACGCGCGGGACTCAGCCCATGAACTTCTTGAACTCGTCCGGAAGCTCGAACTCCTGGCCGCCCTGCTGCGGCAGCCCGAAGGCACCGCCCTGCGCGGCCGCCTCGCGGCGCTGCGCCTCCTCCAACTCCTGCTGCTTGCGCTTCATCGGGTTGCCGGAGCGCTGCTTGCCCTTGGCCTGCTTGGGCTGCTTCTTCTGCCGGCCGGGGCCGCCGCCCATGCCCGGGATCCCCGGCATGCCGGGCATGCCGCCGCCCTGGGCCATGCGGGACATCATCTTGCGGGCCTCGAAGAACCGCTCGACCAGGTTCTTGACCGCGCTGACCTCGACGCCGGAGCCCTTGGCGATACGGGCGCGGCGGGAGCCGTTGATGATCGTCGGTTCCTGGCGCTCGGCCGGGGTCATCGACTTGATGATCGCGGCGGTGCGGTCGACGTCGCGCTCGTCCAGGTTGTTGATCTGGTCCTTGATCTGGCCCATGCCCGGGAGCATGCCGAGCAGCTTGGAGATGGAGCCCATCTTCCTGACCTGCTCCATCTGGGCCAGGAAGTCGTCCAGGGTGAAGTCCTGGCCCTTCTTGGACGCCAGCTTCGAGGCCATCTTCTGGGCCTCTTCCTGGCTGAACGTCTTCTCCGCCTGCTCGATCAGGGTGAGCAGGTCACCCATGTCGAGGATGCGGGAGGCCATCCGGTCCGGGTGGAACGCGTCGAACTCGTCGAGCTTCTCGCCGTTCGACGCGAACATGATCGGCTTGCCGGTGATCTGGCGGATCGACAGGGCCGCACCACCGCGGGCGTCACCGTCGAGCTTGGAGAGCACCACGCCGTCGAAGCCGACGCCGTCGCGGAAGGCCTCGGCGGTGTTGACGGCGTCCTGACCGATCATCGCGTCGACGACGAACAGGATCTCGTCCGGGGAGACGGCGTCGCGGATGTCCGCGGCCTGCTGCATCATCTCCTGGTCGATGCCGAGGCGGCCGGCGGTGTCCACGATCACGATGTCGTGGACCTTGGACTTCGCGAAGTCGATGGAGTCCTTGGCGACCTTGACCGGGTCGCCGACGCCGTTGCCCGGCTCCGGGGCGTAGACGGCGACACCGGCGCGCTCGGCGACGACGCTCAGCTGGTTGACCGCGTTCGGGCGCTGGAGGTCGGCGGCGACCAGCAGCGGCGAGTGGCCCTGCTCCTTCAGCCACCGGGCGAGCTTGCCCGCGAGCGTGGTCTTACCGGCACCCTGGAGACCCGCCAGCATGATCACGGTGGGGGGCTGCTTGGCGAAGCGCAGGCGCCGGGTCTCGCCGCCGAGGATGGTGACGAGTTCGTCGTTGACGATCTTCAGGACCTGCTGGGCGGGGTTCAGCGCCTTGGAGACCTCGACACCGAGAGCGCGCTCCTTGACGTTCTTGATGAACGTGCGCACGACGGGCAGGGCCACGTCGGCTTCGAGGAGCGCGATACGGATCTCGCGTGCGGTGGCGTCGATGTCCGCCTCGGAGAGCCGTCCCTTGCCGCGCAGGTTCTTGAAAGTCGCTGACAGGCGATCGGAGAGAGTGTCGAACACGGCGCTCGCGGTCCTCGGGGTCGGTGGTGGCTGCGGGAATCGCCCTCCAGGGTATCCCGGCGGTGAACGGAGCGGGGCAGGGTCACCCTCGGAGGGTCTCCTCGAGCACCCTGGCCAGCGAGGTCGCGTCCTCGACGGGCAGGGGCGCGCCCGTTCCGGTGGTGACGTAGAACGCGTCGACCGCGTTGGCGCCGAGGGTGCTGACGTGCATGCTGCGCACCCGCACCCCGGCCTTCTCCAGGGCCATCCCGATCCGGTGCAGCAGTCCGGGGGCGTCCTGTGTCCGCACCTCGATCACCGTGGCGTGGTGGGAGGCCGCCGGGGCCACCGTCACCCGCGGGGGCGGGGCCACCCAGCCCCGGCGGCGCGGGTAGGCCGCGTCGCGCTCGGCGAGACGGCCCGCGATGTCGAGGGAGCCGTCGAGGGCGCGGACCAGGTCGGCCCGCAGCCGGGCGGCCTGCGGCAGGGAGCCGTACTCGGCCGCGACCCGCCAGTTCAGCAGGAGGACCGCACCGTCGTCGACGTCGTCGGGCAGCCGCAGGGCCCGCAGCTCGGCCGTGCGGACGGTCAGGCGGTGCACGGCGAGGACACCGGCCACCGCGGGCAGCACGGCGGGCTGGTCCGGTACGGCGATGAGCAGTTCCACGCCGAGCGGCTCGGGCTCGCCCGAGGGTTCGTCCTCCGGTACCGGTTCCCTCTGCGCGCGCAGGGCGAGGACCGGGCTGCCGGTGCGGAAGGCCTCGATGGCCAGGCGCTCCTGCTCGGCCGTGGGCGCGCCCGGCTCGGGTTCGTCGGGGGCGTCCCCGGCGAGGACGGCGGCGACGCGCCGCACCAGGTCGGCGACGAGGGAGCCGCGCCAGGACGACCAGGCTGCGGGGCCGGTCGCGAGTGCGTCCGCCTCGGTGAGGGCGTGCAGCAGCTCCAGGGTGCTCTGGGTGCCGACGGCCTCGGCGACGGAGCGGACGGTCGCGGGGTCCTCCAGATCGCGCCGGGTGGCCGTCTCGATGAGCAGCAGATGGTGCCGTACGAGTGCCGACAGCACCGCCACGTCCGTGCGGTCGAAGCCGATCCGGGCGGCCACGTCCTTGGCGATGATCTCGCCGGCCACGGAGTGGTCGCCGGGCCAGCCCTTGCCGATGTCGTGCAGCAGGGCGCCGACGAGGAGCAGGTCGGGGCGGCCGACGCGGCGGGTCAGCTCGGAGGCGCGCACCGCCGTCTCGATCAGGTGCCGGTCCACGGTCCAGATGTGGACGGCGTTGCGCTGCGGGCGGCAGCGGACCCGTTCCCAGTCGGGCAGGAGCTGACTGATCAGGCCCTCCGCCTCCAGGGCCTCCCAGACGTCGACGGTCGGGCGGCCGGAGCCGAGCAGGGTCACCAGCTGTTCCCGGGCCTCGGCGGGCCAGGGCGTGGGCAGGGGGCGCACGGTGGCCGCCATGCGCCGTACGGCGTGCAGGGAGAGCGGAAGTCCGGCCTGCGCGGCGGCGGCCGCGGCACGCAGGGGGAGCACGGGGTCGCGTTCGGGGCGTGCGGCGCGGGCGAGCACCACTTCGCCGTCCTGTTCCACCACACCCTCGGCCAGCGGCGAGCGCTCGGCGACCGGCTTGCTGCCGCCCAGCATGGCGCGCAGCCGCGGGCGCACGGCGCGCGAGCGCAGCACGCGCCCCACCTCGCGCCAGGTGACGTCACTGGCGTACGAGATCACGCGCGCAGCTTCGTACACCTGCCGCAGCAGGGTGTCGGCGTCCAGCAGGCCCAGCTCGGCCGCCACCTGGTCCTGTTCCTGCAGCGCGAGCCGGTCGGTGGCGCGGCCGGTGGCCAGGTGCAGCGCGTCCCGGACGTCGAGCAGGCGCCGGCGCGCGTCCGCGAGGCCCTCGCGCGGGGCGTCGGCCAGCCAGGAGGCGGCTACGGCGCGCAGGGCAGTGGCGTCCCTGAGGCCGCCGCGGGCCTCCTTGAGGTCGGGTTCCAGGAGGTACTGCAGCTCGCCCTGGCGCTCGGCGCGCTCGGTGCAGAGTTCCTGGAGTTCGGGGAGGCGCTTGGGCGCCTGGTTGCGCCAGTCGGCGAGGACGGCGGTGCGCAGTCCGGCGGTCAGACCGAGGTCGCCGACGAGGTGGCGGGCGTCCAGGAGGCCGAGTTGGACTTTCAAATCCTCGCCGGCCGTCTTGCGGGCCTCCGCCGGGGTGCGCACGGAGTGGTCGAGGGCGAGGCCGAGGTCCCAGACGGGGTACCAGAGGCGGTCGGCCAGGGCGGCGACCGCGCTGGGGTCGCTTCCGTCGTGCAGCAGCAGGAGGTCGAGGTCGCTGCGCGGGGACAGCTCGCCGCGGCCGTAGCCGCCGACGGCGACCAGCGAGACGCCCTTGAGGCCCTCCCGTCGCCCACCACCGTCCTTCTGAGGAAGTCGCTCCGCTCCCTCTTGTTCTCCGGCCGCGGCCGTGAACAGCCCGGTGAGCCAGTCGTCGGTCAGTTCGGCGAGGGCCGAACGGCGCGGCGGCCCGGACCGCGCCCCTTCGGTGAGGAGGCGCAGCCGGGCCGCCGCATAGCCGCTGGGTCCCGAGTCATCCGCTTCTTTCCGCACATCCGTACCCGTCACCCAGCGACTCCTGTCCTTCTGTCGTGTCAGAGCGCGTCCGGGCCGCGCTCGCCGGTACGGACCCGTACGGCTGTCTCGACCGGCAGGGACCAGACCTTGCCGTCACCGATCTTGCCGGTGCGGGCGGCCTTGACGATGACCTCGATCAGCTGCTCGGCGTCGTCGTCCTCGGCCAGTACCTCGATGCGGATCTTGGGGACCAGGTCGACGGTGTACTCGGCACCGCGGTAGACCTCGGTGTGGCCCCGCTGACGACCGTAACCGCTCGCCTCGGTGACCGTCAGCCCGTGGACGCCGAAGGCCTGGAGTGCCTCCTTGATCTCGTCCAGCCGGTGGGGCTTGACGACGGCGGTGATGAGCTTCATGCGTCCACCTTCTTGGTCTGCGTGGCGGCCAGGGCCGAGGCGCTCGCGACGGTGCTGACGACACCGCCGCCGGCGCCGCTGAAGTCGTATGCGGTCTCGGCGTGCTCGGCCTGGTCGATGCCGGAGATCTCCTCGTCCTCACTGACCCGCATTCCGATGGTCTTGTCGAGGAGGAAGGCGAGGACCGCGGAGACGATCAGGGAGTAGGCGAGGACCGCGAAGACACCGGCGCACTGCTTCCACAGCTGGTCGAAGGAGTGGTTGCCGTAGAAGACACCCGTGGCGGTGGACTGGCCCTTGCCGGTGGCGAAGAAGCCGATGAGCAGGGAGCCGATGATGCCGCCGACCATGTGGACGCCGACGACGTCGAGCGAGTCGTCGTAGCCGAACTTGAACTTCAGGCCGACGGCCGCGGCGCAGGCGACACCGGCGATGGCACCGACGGCGATCGCGCCGAGCGGGGAGACCGCGCCACCGGACGGGGTGATCGCGACCAGACCGGCGACCGCGCCGGAGGCGGCGCCCAGCGTGGTGAACGCACCGTGCCGGATCTTCTCGTAGGCGAGCCAGGCCAGCATGGCGGCGGCGGTCGCGACCTGCGTGTTGACGAACATCAGCGCGCCGACGCCGTCGTCGTTGCCGAGCCACGAGCCGGCGTTGAAGCCGAACCAGCCGAACCACAGCAGACCTGCGCCGAGCATGACCCACGGGAGGCTGTGCGGGCGCATCGGGTCCTTCTTGAATCCGACGCGCTTGCCGATGACCAGGATCACGCCGAGCGCCGCGGCACCCGCGTTGATGTGGACCGCCGTACCACCGGCGAAGTCGATCACGCCGAGCTTGAAGGCCCAGCCGTCGGCACCCCAGACCCAGTGGGCGACCGGGACGTAGACGATCGTGGCCCACAGGGCGATGAACAGCGACCACGCCGAGAACTTCACGCGGTCCGCGAGGGCGCCGCTTATCAGGGCCGGCGTGATGATCGCGAACATCAGCTGGAACACCATGAAGACGAAGATCGGGATGGTGTAGCCGTCCCAGAGCTCCGTCAGCCCGATGTTGCTGAGACCGAACCAGTCGGAGTTCCAGCCGATGAACTGGTTGTTTGTGCCGAAGGCGAGGGAGAAGCCGTAGAGCACCCACAGAATGGTGACGATGCCCATGCTGATGAAGCTCATCATCAACATGTTGAGGGTGCTCTTGACCCGGACCATGCCTCCGTAGAAGAAGGCGAGGCCCGGTGTCATGAGCAGCACCAGGGCGGAACAGATGAGCATGAAGCCTGTGTTCGCGGAGGAAAGCTTGGGTGCCTCCGCGGCAAGCGTGATGGCTGGTGCCATCGGCGTCTCCTCGTCGGTTGGTACGGCCCCGTGCGGGCGGTGCCTGAGCGGTCCGGTCAGTGAGGGGTGGGCCGGTTATGCGCCATGAGATTGGCGCAGCGCGGTTTCGGTGGAGGCCCCTCGTTGTTTCGCCGGGGTGACGAAGGCGCATGGCGTGTTACGCGTGCATGAACTGCCGGATGTCCGGCGCGCCGATCGTTATCGTGACGCAACCAACGCGAATGGCACAGCAACCACGCATTGAGGAACCACGACGGCGAGCAACCACGTCCGCGAGAGCGGCGCCGGTTCAGGCGCAAAAAGGGTCCGGCCGCGGCGGGCCTCTCGATGACCTGGCGTGGGGGAGCCGAGTCGGGCAGTTCGGGAGGACCGGCCGCGGCCGGGGCATGGGTGTCCTGCTGTGGTCAGACCGCCTCGGCGGTCTCCGGCAGGTCGACGGCGAGCTGGTCGGTGAGGTCGACGACGGCGGTGAGATCGCCGAAGTCGCGCACGGCCGTGTCGACCGTCTTTCGAATACGAGTGTTCACACGCTCGGAGCGGACCTTCTTGGCGATCTCCATGGCCTGCGAGGCGTACTCCGTGCTGCGCTCGGGCTCGCGCTGGAGCAGGTGCACGGTGGCCATGCCGATCAGGTTCAGCGCATACGACCGCTGGTGCTCGCCGTCCTTGGCGAACAGCTCCACCGCCCGGTGCATCACCGGCTCGGCCAGCGAGGCGTAGGCGGGGCTGCGCCCGGCGACGTAGGCGAGATCGCGGAAGGAGTGGGAGTTCTCCCCGTACAGCTCGGCCTCGGAGAAGAAGCGGATCCAGTCGGGGTCCGGCTCGTCCCACTCGTCGGCCTCGGCGAAGGTGTCCTCGGCCATCCGGACCGCCCGCTTGCACTTGCCGGGCTGGCCCATGTTGGCGTAGGCGCGGGCCTCCATCGCATACAGCATGGACTGGGTGCGCGGGCTCGCGCAGTCACGGCTGCCGTACTGGGCGAGGTGGATCAGCTCCAGGGCGTCGTCGGGCCGGCCGAGATGGATCATCTGGCGGCTCATGCTGGAGAGGACGTAGGAACCGAGGGGCTTGTCGCCGGCCTCCTTGGCCGCGTGCAGGGCGAGGACGAAGTACTTCTGCGCGGTGGGCTGGAGCCCCACGTCGTACGACATCCAGCCCGCGAGTTCGGCGAGTTCCGCGGCGACCTTGAAGAGCTTGCGGGTGGTGGCCTCGGGCTGGGGTTCCTGGAGGAGGTCGGTGACCTCGTGGAGCTGGCCGACGACCGCCTTGCGGCGCAGGCCGCCGCCGCACTGGGCGTCCCACTGGCGGAACATCCGGGTGGTGGACTCCAGCAGGTCCAGCTCGGGCTTGGACAGCCGGCCGGGCCTGCGGGACTCGAAGACGGGCTCGGGCTGGGCCTCCGGCGTGACCGGCGAGGACGAGGTCGGGACGAGCCAGCGCTGCATGGGCTCGATGAGGGCCGGGCCCGCGGACAGGGCCAGCGAGGTTCCGAGGAAGCCGCGCCGCGCCAGCATCAGGTCGCTGCGCGAGAACTCGCTGAGCAGGGCCACCGTCTGCGGGCCCGTCCAGGGCAGGTCGACGCCGGACGCGGAGGGTGACTGGCGGGCGGCGCGCAGACCGAGGTCCTCGATGGAGACGACGCAGCCGAAGCGCTCGGAGAACAGCTCGGAGAGGATCCGCGGGATCGGCTCGCGCGGGTTCTCCCCGTCCAGCCAGCGGCGCACCCGCGAGGTGTCCGTAGAGATGTGGTTGGCACCCAACTGGCGTGCCCTGCGGTTCACTTGGCGGGCCAGCTCACCCTTGGACCAGCCGCTGCGCACGAACCACGAACCGAGCAGCTCGTTGGGGAGCTTGTCAGCGTTCGTACCGCTACCGCCGTTGCCGCCCACTGGAACGCCCCCATCCCTGAGACCACTTGTCGCCGAATGTGCCAAGCCCTATCAGAATGCCGGTAAATACGGCCGCCCGTCCGCAGTTCTCACCCTTCGAACGAGCTGACGACTTGCCTCCGGCATACCCACGGGTGCATGTGCCCCCAGGCCTCGCACACTCACAGTAATCCTACGATCACCGGTACAGCCATGGCGATCCCTGAATCGCCACCATTCGCCACCCCTTCGAATGAACTCATAGTGGCCCTCACGCGATTCACTTGACATAGGACGGCCGGAAGTGGGCGGAGCGATGCGCGCAGGGGCGCGCGGACCCCGATGCACCACCCGTTGCACTGCAAGGCGCTGCCTTCGCCTGACGGGAGTCGGGGAAGGCGGAGCCGTAGCGTTACGTTCCGCTTTCGTCCCGCTCCGTGTCGTAACCACCGGCGCGCTGGACCCGTTGGAGGGGGCATGGGCTTCACGATCGGCGGCAATCGCGAGATCCGCTCCGGCACGCGCCGGCGCGGCCGCTCGTCGGAGTGCACCGCCGTCGCCGAGTTCACCGGACTGTGGGGCTGGGACGTGGTGCCGGGCGCACGGGCCGCGGCGGGTGCCTGCTCCTGCGGGCACGCCGACTGCCCGGCGCCGGGTGCGCACCCGCTCGACTTCGCGCCGCAGGTGCCGGCCGGGGCCACGCTCGACGAGGCGACCAAGGCCTGGGCCGAGTTCCCGGGTGCGTCCGTGATGCTGCCCGTCGGGCACGCGTTCGACGTCATCGAGGTCGCCGAACCCGCCGGGCGCCGCGCCCTGGTCCGCCTGGAGCGCATGGGCCTTCCGCTCGGCCCGGTCACGGCGACCCCGGACGGCCGCGCCCACTTCTTCGTCGCGCCCGGCGCCGCCGCCGACCTCCCCCAGCTGCTCTACCGCATGGGCTGGGACGACCCGTCCGCCCTGGACCTGCGCGGCCTCGGCCCGGGCACGCACCTCACCGCCCCGCCCTCCGACCGGGGCGGCCTCGGCCCGGTGCGCTGGCTGCGCCCGCCGGCCCTGGACTCGGCGACGCGGCCGCCGGCCGCCCGGCTGTTGCTGGGCACCCTCGCGTATGTGGCGCACCGGTCGCGGGCGCGAGCATGACGATCGCGGGCGTGATGGCCGTATCCCCGGCGCACATGGCGAAGCCCCGTCCCCAGCTGCACCCTGGGGGCGGGGCTTCTCGTTTTTGCGCCTGAACCGGCGCCGCTCTCGCGGACGTGGTTGATCGCCGTCGTGGTTCCTCAATCAATGGTTGCGGTCCGCAGGCGGGGCCGAGCCTCAGGTCCTCAGTCGCCGATCAGGGCATCCACGAACGCCTCGGGCTCGAACGGCGCCAGATCGTCGGCGCCCTCGCCGAGGCCCACCAGCTTGACCGGCACGCCCAGCTCGCGCTGGACCGCGACCACGATGCCGCCCTTCGCCGTGCCGTCCAGCTTGGTCAGCACGATGCCGGTGATGTCCACGACCTCGGCGAACACCCGGGCCTGCACCAGACCGTTCTGACCGGTGGTGGCGTCGAGGACGAGCAGCACCTCGTCCAGCGGAGCGTGCTTCTCGACCACGCGCTTGACCTTGCCCAGCTCGTCCATCAGGCCGGTCTTGGTGTGCAGGCGGCCGGCGGTGTCGATGAGGACGACGTCGACCCCCATCTCCTTGCCCTCCTTGACCGCGTCGAAGGCGACGGAGGCGGGGTCGCCGGCCTCCGGCCCGCGCACGGTGTAGGCGCCGACGCGCTCGCCCCAGGTCTGCAGCTGGTCGGCGGCAGCGGCACGGAAGGTGTCCGCGGCGCCGAGAACGACGGTACGGCCGTCGGCCACCAGCACGCGGGCGAGCTTGCCGGTCGTGGTGGTCTTGCCGGTGCCGTTGACGCCGACGACCATCACGATGCCGGGCTTGCGGTCCTCGGGCTCGGTCTTCACCGTGCGGTCGGCATCGGTACCGACCAGCTTGAGGAGTTCCTCGCGCAGCAGGCCGCGCAGCTCCTCGGGGGTGCGGGTGCCGAGCACCTTGACGCGCTCGCGCAGGTTCTCGACCAGCTCCTGGGTGGGCTGCACGCCGACGTCGGCGGTGAGCAGCGTGTCCTCGATCTCCTCCCATGTGTCCTCGTCGAGGTGCTCGCGGGAGAGCAGCGTGAGCAGGCCCTTGCCGAGGGCGTTCTGCGAGCGGGACAGGCGGGTGCGCAGACGGACCAGCCGGCCTGCGGTGGGCTCCGGGATCTCGATCTCGGGAGCCTCGACAGCGGGGGGCTCCTCCACGGCGACCGGTGCCGAGCCGCCGGGGAGATCCACCTCCTCGATCGTCCGGCGCGGTTCGTCGCGCGGCGTCTCGGCCTCGTCGCCGACATGCGGCTCGGCCGGGGGCGCGGTGATGTCGGGCGCGGCGGGGGGCGGCGGGGGCAGCGACTTCCGGCGCCGGCTGCCGACGATGAGCCCGCCGAGCGCGCCGAGCACGACCACGGCGATGACTACAGCAAGGATGACGGTTTCCATAACCCGTCCAGTATCAGCCATGGGTTACGGAGAGGCCTCGCTTGTGCCTTCCTCTGAGAGACAAACCCCCCTTACAGTAACGAGTCGTATCAAAGTACGATGGCAGTGATCTGTCGACGCGCGTAGAGTCCCCACGTCCCCCTGTCCCCCACCCCATAGGCACCCTTTTTCATGAGCAAGACAGCCGAGACCGAAGGCGCTCTCGAAACCCGTGGCATCGAGCAGGTACCCGACCACGAGCGCACCGCGAGAACCCGGGAACTGTTCCCGACCTGGGTCGGCGCCAACATCAGCGTGCTCCTGCTCACCATGGGCGCGAGCCTGGTGGTGGCGTACCGCCTGAACATCTGGCAGGCACTCGTGGTCGCGGTCACGGCGCCCGTCGTGTCGTACGGCCTGGTCGGACTGATCGGCATCGCGGGCAAGCGCGGCGGGGCGCCCGGTATGGCGCTGTCGCGCGCGGTGTTCGGGCAGCGCGGCAATCTACTGCCCGGAGCGTTGATCTGGGTCGCCCGCTGGGGCTGGGAGACGATCAACGCGGTGACCGGCGCCTACGCGATGCTCACCATCCTGGACCTCGCGCTGGGCATCAAGGCGAACAGCGTGCTGGACATGGTGATGCTGCTGGTCTTCGTCGTCGCGACCTTCGCGATCTCCGGGCTCGGCATCAACGCCGTGCAGAAGTGCAACAAGTACGCGACCTACTTCTTCGGCGTCTTCTCGGTCCTCGTGCTGGTGTACCTGGCCGTGCACACCGACTGGTCGAAGGTGACGGACCGCAGTGCCGGTTCCACGTCCGCGGTGATCACCGGTGTCGGCATGATCGCGGCGGGCGGCGTCAGCTGGATCCCGTCCGCGCCGGACTTCACCCGCTACCTGCCGCGCACGGCGTCGTCGAAGGCGATCGTGGGCACGGCCGTGGGCGGCGCGGGCATCGTCGTCCTGCCCATGGTGCTGATGGGCGCGGTGATGGCCGTGTCCACGCCGGACCTGGCCTCGGCCTCCGACCCGGTCTCCTTCCTCGGCGAGATCTTGCCGACCTGGATCGCGGTGCCCTATCTGCTGATCGCGCTGATCGGCATGCTGCTGATCAACTCGATGTCGATGTACTCCGCGGGCTTCACCGCGCAGACCCTCGGCTTCAAGGTGCCGCGGCACTGGGCGGTCTCGGTCAACGCCGTGATCTCGCTGGCCTTCGGCGGGGTGCTGATGCTGGTGGCGACCAGCTTCCTGGGCTCCTTCATCGCCTTCCTGTCCCTGCTCGCGGTGGCCTTCTCCGCCTGGGTCGGCGTCTTCGGCGCGGACATGCTGCGCCGCACGGAGTACGACGGCCGGGCCATGACCGACACCACCCGCACCAGCGCCTACTGGTACCGGGGTGGCTTCTCCCCCGCCGCCGTGGCCGCCTGGGCGATCGGCCTGGTGGCGGGCCTGATGTTCACCACCTCGGACTGGTTCACCGGCCCGCTGGCGAAGAACAACGTCATCGGCGAGTACGGCCTCGGCTGGGTCGCCACGATCGTCGTCTCCGGCCTGCTGTACCTGGCACTGCCGAAGCCTGCGGTGGTCACGCCGCAGGCGGCCGACAAGGCCGGGGAGCCGGAGAAGGCCGAGCAGTCCGAGGAGTCCGAGCCTCTGGCTGTCTGACGCATCGTCAGCTAACGTCCCCCTCCACCGAGTCGCACCGGAGGGGGACTTCCCATGCCCGTCACGGTCGTACGTTTCAACCTCGTCGCTCCCGGAGCCACCCCCGCGGTGCTCGCCGCCCGCTACCGGGCCGCCCTGGAGATGGCCGCGTACGCGGACGAGCACGGGATCAGCACCGTGCAGACCGAGGAGCACCACGGCGCCGACAACAACTGGCTGCCCTCGCCGTTCGCCTTCGCGGGCGCGGTGTTCGGGGCCACCCGGAACATCGCGGTGACGGTGTCGGCGGTGATCGGCCCGCTGCACGATCCGCTGCGGCTGGCCGAGGAGATCGCGGTGCTGGACCTGCTCGGCGGCGGCCGGCTGGTCACGGTGGCCGGGATCGGCTACCGGCCCGAGGAGTACGCCCTGTTCGGCGTCGACTGGCAGCGCCGGGGCCGGCTCCAGGACGAGCTGCTGGAGACCCTGCTGAAGGCGTGGACCGGCGAGGAGTTCGAGTACCGGGGCCGTACAGTACGGATCACCCCGCGCCCGTACACCGATCCGCACCCCCTGCTGCTGGTCGGCGGTTCCTCGAAGGCCGCCGCCCGCCGGGCCGCCCGGTTCGGCCTGCCGTTCTTCCCGAGCGCGCATCTGCCGGAGCTGGAGGCGTACTACAAGGAGCAGCTCACCGTCCACGGCACCGACGGCTGGACGATGATGCCCGCCGCCGAGACACCGCTGCTCCACCTCTCCGAGGACCCCGACCGGTCGTGGGCCGAGTACGGGGGGCACTTCCTGCACGAGGCGCGGACGTACGCCTCCTGGCAGTCCGGAGACATCCGCTCGGCGGTGAAGTCCACGGCCACGACGGTCGAGGAGCTGCGCGCCGAGGGCGTCTACCGGATTCTCACCCCGGAACAGTGTGTGGCCCAGGGCCTGGACAGTCTCGTCCTGCATCCGCTGGCCGGCGGGATGCCGGTGGAGGAGGGGTGGCGGAGCCTGCGGCTGCTCGCGGAGCTGGTTCTTCCGGCGCTGGGGAACTGACCTGCGGCACCCCGCACGAGATCGTCCTTTTGTGTGCCCCCAAAGACCGCTGCCCCCGCTCGGGCAGTGACCGAGCGGGGGCGGCGGACGGTACGAGGAGAAGGGCAGCGGGGACTTGGCCCGTCTCCTCGGGACGGTGGGGCCTCAGCCCATCTCCTCCAGCGACTTGCCCTTCGTCTCCTTGACGAACTTCAGGACGAACGGGACGGAGAGCGCGGCGAAGACCGTGTAGATCACGTAGGTGCCGGACAGGTTCCAGTCGGCCAGCGACGGGAAGCTCGCGGTGATGGCCCAGTTGGCGATCCACTGCGCGGCGGCGGCCACGCCCAGGGCAGCGGCGCGGATCTTGTTCGGGAACATCTCACCGAGCATGACCCAGACGACCACACCCCAGGAGAGGGCGAAGAAGAGGACGAAGATGTGCGCGGCGACAAGGGCGGTCCAGCCCTGCGTGGTCGGCAGCTTGCCGTCGACCAGGTCGTAGGAGAAGGCCCAGGCCTCCAGTGCGAGGCCGACGACCATGCCGATCGAGCCGATGAGGGCCAGCGGCTTGCGGCCGATGCGGTCCACGAAGATCATCGCGATCACGGTGCCGACGATGTTGATGATCGACGTGGTGAAGGAGTAGAAGAACGAGTCCGTCGGGTCGACACCGACCGACTGCCACAGCGTCGAGGAGTAGTAGAACGCGACGTTGATGCCGACGAACTGCTGGAAGACCGACAGGCCGATACCGATCCAGACGATCGGCTTGAAGAAGAAGCCGCCGCCGAGCAGGTCCTTGAAGGTGGACTTGTGCTCGCTCTTCATCGCGTGCTCGATCTCGGCGACACGGGCGTCCAGGTCACGGTCCTTGCCCTCGACCTCGGCGAGGATCTCGCGGGCGCGCTCACGCTTGCCGACGGAGATCAGGAAGCGCGGGGACTCGGGGATCGCGAAGGAGAGCAGGCCGTACAGGACGGCCGGGACGACCATCACGCCGAGCATGACCTGCCAGGCCTCCAGGCCCATCAGCTTGCCGCGCTGGTCACCGCCGGCGGAGTTCAGCAGGCCCCAGTTGACCAGCTGGGAGATGGCGATGCCGATGACGATCGCGGCCTGCTGGAAGGAGCCGAGGCGGCCGCGGTACGCGGGCGGGGCGACCTCGGCGATGTAGGCGGGGCCGATGACGGAGGCCATGCCGATGGCGAAGCCGCCGACGACGCGCCACAGGGCGAAGTCCCACAGCGAGAAGGGCAGTGCCGAGCCGACGGCGCTGACCGTGAACAGCAGGGCGGCGATCTGCATGACCCGGATGCGGCCGATCCGGTCGGCTATGCGGCCGGCGGTCGCGGCGCCGATGGCGCAGCCGATCAGGGCGATGGCGATGACCTGCGCAAGGGCCGCGGAGCCGATGTCGTAGCGGTCGCGGATGGCCTCGACGGCGCCGTTGATGACGGAGCTGTCGTAGCCGAAGAGGAAGCCGCCCATGGCGGCCGCCGCCGCGATGAAGATGACATGCCCGAGATGTTCGGGGTGAGCCGTCCTGGCTCCTGACTGAGGTGCCTGCGCTGTGCTGGTCACGAAAAACTCCTGGGGCCACGGCAACGCTGCCGGGTGGGGGTGAGCCCTTCAACCTGAAGGTAAAAGCAACGTTGCAGAGACTATGCCTTCAAGTTTCGAAGTCAATACCTCAAGTGATGTGACTTTTTAAGGCACAGAACGACCATTGAGTTCAAGAAGTGAAGCAAACGGGAAGCGCAGGTGAGGATAGGTGCAAGAGGCACGGGTCTAGCGAAGGCGCTGGGAGATGACCTTCGACACACCGTCGCCCTGCATGGAGACGCCGTAGAGCGCGTCGGCGACCTCCATCGTGCGCTTCTGGTGCGTGATCACGATCAGCTGCGAGGCCTCCTGCAGCTCCTGCATGATCCGGATCAGCCGCTGGAGGTTGGTGTCGTCCAGGGCGGCCTCGACCTCGTCCATGACGTAGAAGGGGCTCGGCCGGGCCTTGAAGATCGACACCAGCAGCGCCACCGCGGTCAGCGAACGCTCGCCGCCCGACAGCAGGGAGAGCCGCTTGACCTTCTTGCCCGGCGGCCGGGCCTCGACGTCCACGCCCGTGGTGAGCATGTTGTCGGGATCGGTCAGCACGAGGCGTCCCTCGCCGCCCGGGAAGAGGCGGCCGAAGACGCCCTCGAACTCCCGGGCCGTGTCCCGGTACGCCTCGGTGAAGACCTGCTCGACGCGCTCGTCCACCTCCTTCACCACCTGAAGGAGGTCGGCACGGGTCTTCTTCAGGTCCTCCAGCTGCTCGCTGAGGAACTTGTGCCGCTCCTCCAGCGCCGCGAACTCCTCCAGCGCCAGCGGATTGACCTTGCCCAGCTGCTGGTACGCCCGCTCGGCGGCCTTGAGCCGCTTCTCCTGCTCGGCCCGCGCGAAGGGCCTGGGCCGGTTGCGCGGGTGCTCGGGGTCCTCCGGCAGCTCCTCGCCCTCGGCGGGCAATGAGGGCGGCACGAGCTGGTGCGGGCCGTACTCCGTCACCAGCCCCGCCGGTTCGACGCCCAGCTCCTCCAGCGCCTTGGCCTCCAGCTGCTCGATCCGCAGCCGCTTCTCGGCGCCGAGCACCTCACCCCGGTGCACCGAGTCCGTCAGCTTGTCCAGTTCCGCCTTGAGTTCACGCCCCGCGGTGCGCGCGGCGGTCAGCTCCTGCTCCCGCGCGGCCTTGGCGGCCTCGGCGGCGGCCCGCTCCTGTTCGGCACGGGTCAGGGACACCTCGACGTGCGCGAGGAGCTGCCGGGCGCCCGAGGCGACGGCCTCGGCGACCGCGGCCTCGTGCCGCAGCCGGGCCCGCCGCTGTTCGGCACGCGCGCGTGCCTCGCGCTCCGCGCGGGCGGCCCGGTCCAGCGAGTCGGCCCGCCCGGCCAGCCCCTTGACCCGCTCCTCGTGCGTACGGACCTGAAGGCGGGCCTCCATCTCGGTCTGCCGGGCGTTGGCACCGTCGGCGGCGAGCCGGTCCCGCACCGAGGTGTCCGGCTCCTCCTCGACCGGCATCTCCTCGGCAACGGCCAGCCGTTCGGCCAGTTCCTCGGCCTCCTGTACGGCCTTCTCCAGCGCCTCCTGCGCACGTGCGGCGGCCGCAGCCGACCGCTCGGCCTCGCCGGCCGCGCCGCGCGCCTGTCCGGCGAGCCGGCCCAGCTGCTGGGCCACGCCCGACTTCTCCCGGTCGGCGGCCCGCCGCCGCTCCCCCAGCTCCTCGACGAGGGCGGCACATTCCGTGCGTCGCTCGGCGGCCGCGTGCTGCGCCTCGGTGAGTTCCTCGCACCGCACCGCCAGTTCCTCCAGCTCGGCGGCGGCCTCGTCCACGGAGGCCTGCACCTCCAGGAGGCTGGGTGCGCCGGCCGACCCGCCGTGCGCGAAGTGCGCGCCCAGCAGGTCGCCCTCCGCGGTGACGGCGGTGAGGTCGGGGCGCGCGTAGACGAGATCCTCGGCGTCTTCGAGCGCACCCACGACGACGATCCCGCGCAGCAGGCGGCGTACGGCGGGCATGAGGTCGGCCGGGCCGCGGACGAGGTCGGCGGCGAAGAGGTGCCCGGCGGGGCGGGGCTCACCGGAGGCGTGGGGCTCGGGGGCGGCCGCGGCATCCGGTGAGCGGTTCTCGCCGGGAGCTGGACCTGCGCCCGCCGGTGAGCGGTTCTCGCCGGGAGCGGCGAGCGGGCCCATCGTTGAGCCGTTCTCGCCGGGAGCGGCGAGCGGGCCTTCCAGCGCATCGGCGGCGCCGGCCGTACCGGGCGCGGTGCCCGATGCGGCCGCCGAAACGTTCGCGGCAGGGGCGGGAGGCCCTGAGTCCACCGGTGCACCGACCGCACGAGCCGCACCCGGCACAACCCCCGACCCAGCCGCCCCAGCACCCGAGGCAGGGGCAGGAGGCGACGAGTTCTCCGGTGCACCCGACAGCAGGAGTGCCGCGCGCCCTCCGTCCTGCTTGCGCAGCAGGCGGATCGCCTCGGCCGCCGATGCCGGTGTCGTCACGGCGACGGCGTCGGCCGCCGCGCCGAAAGCGGCGGCGAGTGCGGCCTCGTGGCCCGGGGTCACCGTCAGCAACTCCGCCGCAGGACCCAGTACTCCGGTGAGCCCGTCGCGGGCCCCCAGCAGTATTCCGGTGCCGTCCTTGCGGCGAAGGCCCAGCGCCAGCGCCTCGCGGCGGGCCTGGGTCGCGGCGCGCCGGCGTTCGGCCACGGTGGCCGCCTCGCGGGCCGCGCTCAACGCGGACTCGGCCTCGCCGAGCTGCCGTTTCGCCGCGTCGTGCTGCTCGGCCAGGTCCGCGTCGTCTGCGTCGAGCCCGTCCACCTCGGCCTTCAGGACCTCGTACTCCTCCTGGGCCGAGGCGGCGCGTTCCTGGGCCTCGTCTCGGGCGGCGGCCAGCCGGTCGATCTCGGCCTGGGCCGAGGCGGCGCGCGAGCGAGCCGCGTTGACCTGCCCGGAGAGGCGGGCCAGTCCTTCGCGGCGGTCGGCGATGGCGCGGGCGACGTCCTTGAGGCGGCGCTCCTCGACGGCCAGTTCCCGCTCCAGCTCGGCGCGGTGCGCGACCGTGTCGTCGAGCGCGCGCTGGGCCGCCTCCAGAGCCGCCTCCAGCTCGGCCTCCTGCTCGCGGATGCGGGCGGCCTCGCGCTCCATGTCCTCGGGGTCACGGCCGCGCCGTTCCTCGGGCGGTGCGGAGGTGGCGCTCTTGACCCGGGCGTCGGCCAGCGAGACGGTGCCGCGTACACGTTCGGCCAGCTGGGACAGCTCGTACCAGGTCTGCTGGGCGCGCTGGAGGCGCGGCGTGAGCTGCCGTACCTCGTCCTCCAACAGGGCCTCCCGCTGGAGCGCCTTCTTCAGTTCCTGCTCGGCGGCTTCCTTGCGCTCCTTGAGCGCGGCCTCGTCGGCGATCTCGGTCTTCAGGGCCTCGCGCAGTCGTACGAGGTCGTCGGCGAGGAGGCGGAGGCGGGCGTCGCGGAGGTCCGCCTGGATGACGGCGGCCCGGCGCGCGACCGCCGCCTGGCGGCCGAGCGGCTTCAGCTGGCGGCGCAGTTCGTCGGTCAGGTCCTGCACGCGCGCGAGGTTGGCCTGCATCGCGTCCAGCTTCCGCAGCGCCTTCTCCTTGCGCTTGCGGTGCTTCAGGACACCCGCGGCCTCCTCGATGAAGGCCCTGCGGCCCATCGGATCCGCGTGCAGGACGGAGTCGAGCTGCCCCTGGCCGACGATGACGTGCATCTCGCGGCCGATGCCGGAGTCGGACAGCAGGTCCTGGATGTCCAGCAGGCGGCAGGTGTCACCGTTGATCTGGTACTCGCTGCCGCCGTTGCGGAACATGATCCGCGTGATGGTGACCTCGGCGTACTCGATGGGCAGCGCCCCGTCGGAGTTGTCGATGGTCAGGGACACCTCGGCGCGGCCCAGCGGCGGGCGGCCGGTGGTGCCGGCGAAGATGACGTCCTCCATCTTGCCGCCGCGCAGCGACTTGGCGCCCTGCTCGCCCATGACCCAGCTGAGTGCGTCCACGACGTTGGACTTGCCCGAGCCGTTCGGACCGACGACACACGTGATCCCCGGTTCGAACCGGAGCGTGGTGGCCGAGGCGAACGACTTGAACCCGCGGAGGGTCAGGGCCTTGAGGTGCACGCCGCTGGACTCTACCTGCCGCCGCTATCTCACTCCACGAACACTCGCAACCCCACGGTTTCGCCGTTGAACATGCAGGGCACACCAGACGTTAAAGACGGTGAAAGGATGCACGGGGGAAAGAAAGAAGGGACGCCGAAGCGTCCCTTGCAAACTCTGACGGCTGGGTTTCAGTCGTCTGGCAACTGTGCGGTTGATAGAGGCTGCCCAACCGCTGCGACTGCTGTCGTGGAGCGATGCAGCGATCAGGTGAGCGCAGGCTCCGCCTGGTGTGCGTCGATGCTCTCCATGATCCTGTCCTGAGAGGCGGCAGCCGTCAGCTCGTCGTTCTCCGCCTGGATCCGTACGAGCTCGGACTCCAGGTCCTGGACGCGCTGCTGCAGCCGTCGCATCTCGGCGAGGAGTCGAGGGTCGGAGCCGCCGACGTAACCGAGAAGCGCCTTTGCCATGATGGATGGTCCTCCACACTGAGTGACCGACCGATGCGGTGTGGGTCGTGAGGGATTCGCACCCGCGGTGCTTGACACACTGGGTTTGCTCTGCCGTTCTTACATGCCAAACAGCTAAGGTGCGCGGGGCTTTCAGCGTCTCACCAAAAAGTTTGACGGTCAACACGATCACGCCCTGTATTGGCGGGCAAACCCGGGGCGCGCGGCCGTAGGACGGCGACGCGGCGTCTCCTGCGGGACCCTCAGGGCGTGACGATCAGCTGTATCGGTGGAGCCTCCCATGCCGCGCCCTTCTTGGCAACCACCAGCTCATTTCCGCTTCGGGCAGGTGCCCGTGGCAGGTTCCGGCAGCCCGACCTGCGGGGCTTCACGGAATCGGCTCAGCGGATGGCGAAGCCGTCGTAGCCGCCGCGGGGTGTGTCCCAGATCTCGGTGACACCGTCCACACTCCCGGGCGTGTCGCCGGCCTGGAGCCAGTCCAGCAGCCCCTCGCACCCGTCGCGTGCTCCCTCCGCGACCACCTGGACGCGGCCGTCGCCCAAATTGAGAGCAAAACCACTCAGACCGCCGATCTCCAGCGCCTTGGCCCGCGTGAACCAGCGGAAACCCACACCTTGGACGCGTCCGCGGACCCAGGCAACCAGTCGAACATCCTCGCTCATGACTGCAACCTAACGGGCCGATGTCGCGCACGACACTTCCTCCCTCGGCGGCATGCGGTACCGTCCGAACCCAATGAATCTCATATGAAACTCACTCGATCGAGTGAGTTGGTTCGACCCCCGAGGAGTCACTCACCGCCGAGGCGCCAAGGCGCCGGGTCCGCCGGGTCGACCGCGAGACGAGGAAGAAGGCAAGGACATGGGACGCCACCGACGCTCCGCCGCCGGCCGCGCCGCCACGGGCCGCGCCACGGGGGTCACACACGCGCACGGTTCCGTCACGGGCGGCGAAGACCCGCAGGACTCGTACGCGGGCGACCGCTCCCCGATGGGCATCGCGCCCTATCTGAACCCTGAGGCCTACGCCGAGAGCAACGCCAGAAGCACGGCGTACCTGTACTCGGTGGACGGCGAGTCGGGTCCGGCCGCTTCCGGCGGCAGCGGCTTCACCCCGGACGGCGGCCCCTCCCATGACCACCGGCGCAGGAAGAAGGCCGCGAAGCCGGTGCGCACGGGTCTGCTCGGGGTCTCCGCCGCCGTCGCCCTCGGCACGGTCGCGGTGGCCACGGGCGTGATGCCCGGACTGGAGAACTACCAGCTCGGCGGCAGTACGAGCACCACCGGCGCCGACCGGGTGCAGGCCGCGGACTCGCCCAGCAACACGGCCGCCGAGCAGGGCGGCACCTCGGGCCGCGCGGACACCCCGGGCGGTGGCGCCTCCACGAGCAGCGGTGCCGGCCACTCGACCTCGCCGAGCACCCCGTCCCCCTCCGCTTCCCCGTCAGCGTCCGCTTCCGCCTCGGCGTCCGGCTCGGCCTCCTCCGCGCCGGCGAAGGCGCCGTCGAAGAAGCCGAAGCCGGCCGCCACGGCCGCCAAGCCGACTCACGCCCCGAAGCACAGGGCGACCAAGGCGCCGAAGGCCGGCTCCGCACCGGTGACGGTGTCGGCGCAGGCTGCCGCCGAGGCGGAGGTGCTGAAGCTGGTCAACGAGGAGCGGGCGAAGGTGGGGTGCAGCGCGCTGGCGGCGAACTCCTCCCTGACCGGACTGGCCGAGGCCTTCAGCGACGACATGGCCGCGCGGGGCTTCTTCGACCACACCGACCCGGACGGGGCCACCCCGTGGGACCGGGCCGCCAAGGCCGGCATCACCGACCTCGGCGGCGAGAACATAGCCCGCGGCCAGGCCGACGCGGCGGCCGTGATGGAGGCCTGGATGAACAGCCCCGGCCACCGTGCCAACATCCTGAACTGCGACTTCAAGACCCTCGGAGTCGGTGTGCACCTCGGACCGGGCGGCCCTTGGTGGACGCAGGACTTCGGTTACTGAGAGAACCGCAGGTCCCTGGCGGAGCGGGCACGCAGGCACGTAAGTCCTGATGATCCGGAGCCACGGTGGGGTTCACCGACCGCCACTGGTCTCGATGTGGATCCTCGTCAGCGCAAACAGGATCAGAAGGTCGATCGTCATCACCGGGATGGCCCACGCCGGGTAGTACGGAACGAACATGAACTGGGTGATCAGGCTGATCCCTGCCGCCGCTGCGCCGGCCCCGCGACCCCAGCTCTGGTTCGTCAGGACTCCCAGGCCGGCGATGACGAGTGCCACTCCGACCACTAGGTGAATCCAGCCCCAAGCGGTCGGGTCGAACCGGTAGGCGTACCGGGACGCGGCGAACAAGGTGTCCTGTGCGATGCCCGAGGCGCCCATAAGAATGCTGAGCGGTCCACTGAGCATCATCATGGCCCCGGCGAACAAAGAGGCGCCGTTGATCGTTTCGCTGCCGTCGGGCCCCCCGTGCCCGCGCCCTGCCCTGTTGGGCATCGTTGTCATGGCCGCAGCCTTCCTGTACAGGGCGGCCAACCGTCGCACGCTGCCCGTACGAAGCCGGCCACGCTCCCCTGACAGCATCACCGTGATCCGTCGGCACCGCGACTGCAGCCCGCGTCGCCCTCACAGCATTGCCGCAGGTGGCGGAGGGTGCACCCGCACCCCTGCTGCGCTGTGCGTCCTATGCCGCGGCGCGGCCCCGGGCGAACAGCCGCGCCGTGTCCGTCACCCGGCGGCCCAGGTGCTCGGCGGTGGCGACGTCGGCCTTGTGCACGGCGTCGGGGCCCTCGTCCACGTTGGTCTGGGCGGCCGCGCCCGCGAAGACGCCGAGGCGGTTGAGGTCGTGCTCGGAACCCTCGCTGTTGTTCCAGCCGGGGAGCAGGCCGAGGTTGACCCAGTGCATGCCGTGCTGGCCGGCGAGGATCTGGAAGAACTGCAGGGTGTGCAGCTTGTCTCCGCTCTTGGAGCCGGAGTTGGTGAAGCCGGCCGCCAGCTTGTCCTGCCAGTCCTGCCCGAACCAGCGCTTGGAGGACGCCTCGGCGAAGACATGGAAGGCGCCGGACGCGGTGCCCATGTAGGTGGGCGAGCCGAAGACGATCGCGTCGGAGCGGTCGAGCGTCTCCCACTGCTCGTCGGTGATCTCGTCGACCTTGATCAGGTGCACCTCGGCACCGGCCTCGACGGCACCGGCGCGGACTGCCTCGGCGAGCACGGCGGTGTGGCCGTAACCGGAGTGGTAGGCAATGGACACGACAGGGGTGGTCACGATGATGGCTCCTCTGGATACTCGGCTAGCCGCACCCGAGCAACCCGAATAGGCAGCTCAGGAGCAGTAACCTCAGGAAAGCACTAACTTTTAGATAGTGCAATCTGCTGGCTGGCGCTGTGCTCGAGTAGGCTTGGGGATATGACCGTCATGCCCGAGGAGCAGCAGGAGCAGGACGACCTTGCGTACGACGTGTTCGCCAAGGCGTGCCCATCGCGCGGCACGCTGGAGCACGTCACGGGCCGCTGGGGCGGACTGACGCTCGGCGCGCTGTACGAGGGCTCGCTGCGCTTCAACGAACTGCGTCGCCGCGTCGACGGGGTGAGCGAGAAGATGCTGTCCCAGACCCTGCACGCGCTGGAGCGCGACGGTCTGGTGCACCGCGAGGCCCAGCCGACCAACCCGCCCCGCGTCGACTACGAACTGACTCCCCTGGGCCGCCAGGTCGCCGAGCGGCTGCTCGCCCTCATCCACTGCGTGGAGGGCTCCATGGACGATGTGCTCGCGGCCCGCGAGACGTACGACGCCCGGCAGCCGTCCTAGACCGGCCGGGCCTCGGCCCTACGACCGGCCGATGTCAGTCCTCGTCGCCGAAGCCGCGGTAGGTGCCCGAGCCGTCCGCGGCGTCCGCGAACTCGGCGAAGTCCATGTTGGCGATGACGAGGTTGGCGGAGATGTCGGCGAACCACCGCGGCGGCACCCGGAACGTCCGGCCGGGCTGGTCCCCGAGATCGACGGCCAGGAGCCGCCGCGCCGGGTCTGCCATGGTCGTCGCGTCCGCGAGGAACACGTAGAAGACCTTCTCCCGGTCCTCGGCGGCGGACTCCTCGTCGATCAGTGCCTGTACGCCGACCCCGGCGAACCGGGGATCACTCACGAAGGCGGCGGTGGAGAACTCCTCCGCCGCGTCGACCGCTGCACACACCGCCTCCCACGCGGCGTCGTCGCTGAAGTCGGTACGCAGCACCAGGGAGGTCTCGTCGCCGTCGCCGGGCAGCGCCATACGGGTTCCCCTCAGCCCTGACCGGCGTCGCGGGTCCGCGGCGGCCGCTGGCACTTCGGGCAGAAGTAGCTGGACCGGTTCATCCAGGGGCGGCGGCGCATGGGGGTGCCGCAGCGCTTGCAGGGCAGACCCTCGCGGCCGTACGCGTCCAGGGACCGGTCGAAGTAGCCCGACTCGCCGTTGACGTTGACGTACAGGCTGTCGAAGCTGGTGCCGCCGACGGCGAGGGCCTCGTTCATCACATCCCGGACGTGACCGAGGAGTCCCGCCGTGAGCGGGCGGGTGAACGTCGCGGTCGGGCGCTCGTAGTGGACGCGGGTGCGCCACAGGGCTTCGTCCGCGTAGATGTTGCCGACGCCGCTGATCAGCGACTGGTCCAGCAGGGCCCGCTTGATGGTGGTCCGCTTGCGCCGCAGGGCCTGGTGGAAGGCCTGGTCGTCGAAGAGCGGATCCAGGGGGTCGCGGGCGATGTGCGCGATGACGTCGGGCAGGCCCTCGGGGGTGTTGTCGTGCAGCGACAGACCGCCGAAGGTGCGCTGGTCCACGAAGCGCAGCTCGGTGGCCAGGTCGTCGGCGAAGCGGACGCGGATGCGCAGATGTTTCTCGTCCGGCGCCTCCTGCGGCTGCACCAGCAGCTGGCCGCTCATGCCGAGGTGGGCGAGGACGGACTGGTTCGTTTCCTCCAGCGGCAGCCACAGGTACTTGCCGCGCCGGCTGGGCGTGCCGATGTGGTGGCCCTTGAGGCGGTGCGCGAAGTCGTCGGCGCCCGCGAAGTGCCGGCGCACGGCGCGCGGGTGCAGCACCTCGACGTCGGCGACGGTGCGATGGGCGACCCACCGCTCCAGACCCCGCCGGACGACCTCGACCTCGGGCAACTCGGGCACGACGGCACTCCTTCGGGTGGCTACGGAAGAGCACGGATGAGCCGAGCGCCCGTTCCCGCCGGACGGCGGGAACGGGCGCTCGGGTGTTGCTTCAGTCAGGCGGGCGTGGACGACGTGTCGTCCTTGGCGGCCTCCTTGGCCGCCTTGGCGCGCTCGTCCGCCGCGGCCCGGATGGACCGCCAGGCGGACTCGGCGGCCTGCTGCTCCGCTTCCTTCTTGCTGCGGCCGGTGCCGGTGCCGTACGAGACGCCTCCGACGCGGGCGGCAGCAGTAAAGGTCTTCTCGTGGTCGGGGCCGGTCTCCGTGACCAGGTACTCGGGCACGCCGAGCCCCTCGATCGCGGTCAGCTCCTGGAGACTGGTCTTCCAGTCCAGGCCGGCTCCGAGGTTGGAGGACTTCTCGATCAGCGGGTCGAAGAGCCGGTGCACCAGCTCGGACGCCGCGTCGAGGCCCTGGTCGAGATAGACCGCGCCGATCACCGCTTCAAGGGTGTCGGCAAGAATGGACGCCTTGTCCCGGCCGCCCGTGCCCTCTTCACCGCGGCCGAGCCGGATGAAGGCGCCCAGGTCGAGCCCACGGCTGACCTCCGCCAACGCACGCGAGTTGACCACCGCGGCCCGCAACTTGGCCAGTTGGCCCTCGGGCAGGTCGGGGTGGGTGCGGTACAGCGTGTCCGTGACGACGAGGCCGAGCACGGAGTCCCCGAGGAACTCCAGACGCTCGTTCGTCGGCAGACCGCCGTTCTCGTACGCGTAGGAACGGTGGGTCAGCGCTCGCACCAGAAGGGCGGACTCGAGCTGGTAGCCGAGCCGCCCTTCCAGAAGCGTGTGGGACGAGGCCGTGTTGTCCGCCTTCTTCTTGGCGGGCGCGTCCGCCTTGGCGTCTTCCGCCTTCTTGGGACTGGACACAGTGCCTCTCACCAGCCCGCTCAGACTTCGAGGACCTGGCGCTTGTTGTAGGTGCCGCAAGACGGGCACGCAATGTGCTGCTGCTTGGGCTCGTGGCAGCGCTCGCACGCAACCAGGGTGGGGACCGCAGCCTTCCACTGCGACCGGCGGTGGCGCGTGTTGCTGCGCGACATCTTCCGCTTCGGAACAGCCACGGCTACTTCTCCTGCTTCTCGTCGGCGTGCGCTGATGGAAGCGCGCCGCCGCTCATCTCGTCCTTCTCGCCGTCCGTCGTCGAACCGGCGAGTCCCTGCAAAGCCGCCCAACGGATGTCGACGGCGTCGTGGTGGTGGTCCGGGTCGTCCGCGAGCCGCACTCCGCACTCGGAGCACAGACCAGGGCAGTCGTCCAGGCACACCGGCTGCATCGGCAGTGCGAGCACCACCGCATCGCGCAGCACGGTTTCGAGGTCGATCAGACCGTCCTCGACGTAGAGCCTGTCCTCGTCGTCCTCGGCGTCGTCGCCCGGTTCCGCGATCACGCGGCCCCGGTCGTCGGCGTCAGGGTACGAGAACATCTCCTGGAAGTCCGCTTCGAGCTCCAGCCCGACCGGCTCCAGACACCTTACGCACTCCCCCTCGGCCTGTGCACGGGCGGTGCCTGTGACGAGCACCCCTTCCATGACCGACTCGAGCCGGAGTTCGAGTTCCACCGGGGCGCCTTCCGGCACTCCGATGACTCCCTGGATACCGAGGTCCCTGGGGGCGTCGATCGTGCGGGTCAGGCGCTGCAGCGCGCCAGGACGCCGACCCAGCTCGTGCGTGTCGAACACGAGGGGGTTGCGGTGGTCGAGGCGAGCGTGGGGAGCCATTCCTGCTTTCGATCTTCGAACTCGGAGGGACGCCACCCGTCGGCGTTACCGGGCAGCGTTGATCGCGGACGTACGCGCGACCGAAGAGCCAGGATACTGGACCTTTCGCTCAGGGCCCAATCCGGCACCCGGCTACAGGCCCCGCCCCTGCTCGTACGCCCGCAGCTGCTCCGCGCTGATCATGCCCGTGTCGAAGAGGCTGGTCTCGTCGAGAGCGTATCCCTGCTGGTGCTGGGGCTGGTGCTGGGGCTGCTGGGGGTCGTAGGCCGCCTGCTGGGGCTCGTAGCCCTGATAGGCGTACGGGTCGGCCTGCTGGTAGCCGTACGGGTCCTGCGGGGCGTAGTCCGGCTGCTGCGGGAAGCCCCCGTACGGGTCGGGCTGCTGCTGGTAGCCGTAGGCCGGCTGCGGCTCGTACGACGGTTGCGGCTCCTGGGGCTGCTGCGGCTGGGCCGGGCGCTCGGCCGGGGTGTCGGCGAGGGCCGCGAGGTCGGCGAGGTAGTCGGCGTCGCTGGAGTGCTGGAAGGTCGTCGTGTCGTCGGCGAGCGCGCCGAGGTCGTCCGTGGCGATCCGGCCGTGCAGCTTCTGCCGGCCGCGGCCGACCGCCTCCAGGGTCTTGGCGAGGACCGCCTCGAAGGCGCCCAGCTTGGCGTCGACGTAGGCGTCGGCGTTGTGGCGCAGGGTCTCCGGGTCCTGGCTGCGCTCGGGGGCGTCCTCGTCCTCGTAGCCGTTCTCGTCCAGGCCGGGGCCGGTGCCGAGCAGCTTCTCGCGGCCGCGGCCGACCGAGCCGAGGGTCTTGGTGAGGACGACCTCGAAGTTGGCGAGCTTGGAGTCGACGTAGTCGTCGGCCTCGACGCGGACCTCCTCGGCCTCCTTGCGGGCCTCGGCGAGGATCCTGTCGCCCTCGGCCTGGGAGCGGCGGGCGATCTCGGTGTCGGAGATCAGCGAGCCACGCTCGGCATGTGCGTTCCCGATGATCCGCTCGGCCTCCACACGGGCCTGCTCGACCATCTGCTCACGGTCGCCGATCAACTCCTGCGCCTGCGCGAGGGAGCCGGGCAGGGCCAGGCGCACCTCTTCGAGGAGCGCGAGCAGCTCGGCGCGGTTGACCACGCACGAGGCCGACATGGGCATGGACCGGGCACCGGAGACCGTGGAGACGATCTCGTCGAGCTTCTTCTGGACGTCCACCTGTGCTCGCCACTCTCTACCGCTGTGTTGGAGACGGACGGGACGACTGTACGACCCTGAGGTGACCGGCGGACACCGGGTGACGGCTTGTCACCTTCCGGCGGGCTTGCCGCACTGCCCCCGTGGCGCGGTCAGCTCTTCTTCAGCCGGTCGGTCAGGACGGCCAGGACCTGCGGCGGCACCAGGTGGGAGACGTCGCCGCCCCAGGCCGCGACCTCCTTGACGAGGGAGGAAGAGAGGAAGCTGTAGGTGGGGTTGGTGGGCACGAAGAGCGTCTCGACCCCGGTGAGGCCGATGTTCATCTGGGCCATCTGGAGTTCGTAGTCGAAATCGCTGACCGCGCGCAGGCCCTTGACGATGGCCGGGATGTCGCGCTGCTTGCAGAAGTCGACGAGGAGGCCGTGGAAGGACTCGACGCGGACGTTGGCGTACTCGGCGGTGACCTCGCGGATCAGCTCGATCCGTTCCTCGATCTCGAACAGGCCCTTCTTGGACTTGTTGATCATCACCGCGACGTACACCTCGTCGTACAGACGGGAGGCGCGGGCAATGATGTCGAGGTGTCCGTTGGTGATCGGGTCGAACGACCCGGGACAGACGGCACGGCGCACTTGTGATCCCTCGCTCTCCGGTCCGGTCATCGTGCGTCTTCGCACGTAGAGGCGGCGCGACCGTACCAAAACGTTCCCTCGCCGTAGCGACGGGACCGGAGCGCCTCGAAGCCGTCCGGCCAGCGGAATTCGCCGCCTCTGGTGCTGCGCTCCACGGTGACGAGGGCTTCGTCGGCGAGCCAGCCCTCCGTGCGGAGTGTGAGCAGAATCTCCCGAAGATCGTCGTCTCCGACGGCGTACGGGGGGTCGAGGAAAACGAGGTCGTACGGTTCGCCCGGGGGCGGGGTTCTGATGATCTGTTCCGCTTTGCCTGCTCTCACCTCGGCGCCGGGCAGGCCCAGGTTCTTCACGTTCTCCCGGACGATCCTGGCCGCGCGGGCGTCGGCCTCGACCAGGAGGGTGTGGCTCGCGCCCCGGGACAGGGCCTCCAGGCCCACGGCGCCCGAGCCGGCGTACAGGTCGAGGACGCGTTCGCCGTCCAGGGGGCCGCCGAGGAGGGACTGCCAGGTGGAGAAGAGGGCCTCGCGTGCGCGATCGGAGGTCGGGCGGGTTCCGGTGCCGGGCGGTACCGAGAGGCGGCGTCCGCCGGCCGTACCGGCGATCACGCGGGTCATTTCGAGGTCCTTCTCCGTGGGCGGCTTTACGGGGTCAGTTTGGCAGGCGGCCGTTCGGGGCGCCTGGTGCCCCGGGCTCCGGGGGCGCGGCCGCCCGCACGGCTCGGGTCTCGGGGAAAGCCCGTGGGCGGCACGGGCGTGCGATGGCAGCATCACTCTGCACCGTACGGAAGACCGGGGGGTCCATGGCCAACGAGCTTGTCACCGTCTGCCTGCCGCCGGCCGCCGACTCGGATCTGCGGGCCTCCCTCGCCACGGCTCTTGCGCCCTTCGACATGAACGGGAACCACAAGCCCTATCAGGGTGAAGGGGACCAGTGGCGGATCGGGCGGCCGGGCGCGGAGTTCACGGTGGTCTCCGGGCGCGAGGACGACCCGCGCCTGGTCCGGGACCCGACGCCCTTTCGCGGCGAGCCTCGCGACCTGGTTCCCGGGTTGTGCGACGGCGGCCCCCGCGAGCTGCTCGACTTCGCGGCCATGCGGGCGCAGGCGGGCTGCCCGATCCGGTCCGTGGCCACGGACCACCTGCTGACGCTCGACGGGGTCTGGACCTGCGACTACTTCCTGACCGACTCCCTGGACATGGACTCCTGCCTCGACGGTCTTCCCCCGCACACCCTCGTGGTGCGTCTCAGGATCCACTGCTGACCGCGGGCGTCAGCCCTTGTCCAGGTACTGCTCCCGCTCCTCGTCCAGCAGGGCGTCCAGGGCCGTGCGCAGGGCGGGGAGGCCGGTCAGCTCCGGGTCGGCCGCTACGATCTGCGCCGCCTCCTCCCTCGCCTCCGCGATGACCTCCTCGTCCTCGATGACCGCCAGGACCCGGAGGCTGGAGCGCGCGCCGGACTGGGCCTGGCCGAGAACGTCGCCCTCGCGGCGCTGTTCCAGGTCGATGCGGGACAGTTCGAAGCCGTCGAGGGTGGAGGCGACGGAGTTCAGGCGCTGGCGGGCCGCGCTGGCCTCGGGCATCTCGGTGACCAGGAGGCAGAGGCCGGGGGCCGAGCCCCGGCCGACGCGGCCGCGGAGCTGGTGGAGCTGGGAGACGCCGAAGCGGTCGGCGTCCATGATCACCATGGCCGTGGCGTTGGGGACGTTGACGCCGACCTCGATGACCGTGGTGGCGACCAGGACGTCCGTTTCGCCTGCCGCGAAGCGGCGCATGACGGCGTCCTTGTCGTCGGGGTGCATACGGCCGTGCAGGACCTCGACCCCGAGACCCTGGAGGGGGCCCTTGGCCAGTTGGTCCGCCACGTCGAGGACGGCCAGGGGCGGACGCTTCTCGGCCTCGTCCTCGGGGGACTTCTTCGCCTTCTTCGGGTCGGCCGCCTCGTCGATGTCGTCACCGATCCGGGGGCAGACGACGTACGCCTGGTGGCCGTTGCCCACCTCCTCGCGCACGCGCTCCCAGGCGCGGGCCAGGAAGTGCGGTTTGTCGGCGGCCGGGACCACATGGCTGGCGATCGGGGAGCGGCCGGCCGGGAGCTGGTCCAGGACGGAGGTCTCCAGGTCGCCGAAGACGGTCATCGCGACCGTGCGCGGGATGGGGGTGGCCGTCATGACGAGCAGGTGCGGGGGCTGCCTGCCCTTGCCGCGCAGGGCGTCGCGCTGTTCCACGCCGAAGCGGTGCTGTTCGTCGACCACGACCAGGCCGAGGTCGTGGAACTGCACCTTGTCCTCGATCAGGGCGTGCGTGCCGATCACGATCCCGGCCTCTGCGGTGACGAGGTCGAGCAGCGCCTGGCGCCGGGCGGCCGCGCCCATCGAGCCGGTGAGCAGCACCACCTTGGTGGCGTGCTCGGCGCCGCCCAGCATGCCGCCCTCGGCCAGCTCGCCCATCATCTCGGTGACCGACCGGTGGTGCTGCTGGGCGAGGACCTCGGTGGGCGCGAGCATCGCGGCCTGGCCGCCCGCGTCGACCACGGCGAGCATGGCGCGCAGCGCGACAAGGGTCTTGCCGGAGCCCACCTCGCCCTGCAGCAGCCGGTGCATCGGATGCTCGGTCGCGAGGTCGTCGAAGACCTCCTTGGAGACCTTCTGCTGGCCCTCGGTGAGGGTGAAGGGCAGCCGGTCGTCGAAGGCCGTCAGGAGGCCGCTGGGCTTCGGTGTCCGGGGCACGGCCGGGAGCTGGGTGTCCGCGTACCGGCGGCGGGCCAGGGCGACCTGGAGGACGAAGGCCTCGTCCCACTTCAGGCGGGCGCGGGCGTCGGCGATGTCGGCCTTGGTGTGCGGGCGGTGGATCTTGAGCAGGGCCTCGGGGAGGGGGACCAGCCCCCGGCCCTCCCGGAGGGAGGGCGGCAGCGGGTCGAGGGCCTCCTGGGCGCTGGGCAGCACCGTCTGGACAGCCTTGCCGATCTTCCAGGACTCCAGCTTGGCGGTGGCCGGGTAGATCGGGATCAGGGCGCCGGCCCAGGTCTCGGCGGTCTCCTCGCTGTCGCCGCGCAGCAACTCATAGGCAGGATGCGCGAGTTGGAGACGGCGGTTGAAGACGGAGACCTTGCCCGCGAACATCGCGCGCGTGCCCGGCAGCAGCTCCTTGTGGGGCTTGTGAACGCCGGCGCCGAAGAAGACCAGTTGGAGCCGGCCGCTGCCGTCCGTGATGGTGACCTCCAGCCGCTGCCCCTTGCCGCGCGGGGCCTTGGCCGAGGCGAAGGTGTGCAGCCGGGCGTCGGCGACCTGGGCGACCACCGTGACGTGCTCGTCCATGGGGAGGTCGGCGAGGTGGGTGAGCTGGCCGCGCTCCTCGTATCTGCGCGGGTAGTGGTGCAGGAGGTCGCCGACGGTGTGCAGGCCGAGGTGCTCGGCCATCACCTTCGCGGTGGCGGGGCCGAGCACTGACTTCAGTGGCTGTTTCAGTGGTTCTTCCAGTGCGGGCACGAGATCCATTGCACACCACCGCACTGACAATGCCGTAGACGTGCCCCTCGGGTTCGTGGCGCCGTACCGTATCCGTGCCCGGAAGCCCCTGGTCAGGGCGGCTGTTCCGGCTCTAGGATGGCGCGCTCCGGCCATCCCCCGCGGTCACCGCCCCATCCGGGACCGCCCGACCCCGCGCCGAACCGATGCTCCCCCCACCGGCGCTGCGACGATGGACTCCCAGACCTCACAGTCATCCCAGTCACCTCATACGTTCCAGGTCGACCTGCGTGGTCTGGTGGACCTGCTCTCCCATCACCTCTACTCCAGCCCCAAGGTCTACCTGCGCGAGCTGCTGCAGAACGCGGTCGACGCCATCACCGCCCGGCGGGCCGAGGAGCCCGGCGCCCCGGCCCGGGTGCGGCTGCATGCCGCGGACGGTGCGCTGCGGGTGGAGGACAGCGGCGTCGGGCTCACCGAGTCGGACGTGCACAGCCTGCTGGCGACCATCGGCCGCAGCTCCAAGCGGGCGGACGGCCTGCAGGAGGCCCGCTCCGACTTCCTCGGCCAGTTCGGCATCGGCCTGCTGGCCTGTTTCGTGGTCGCCGAGCGGATCCGGGTGGTCAGCCGCAGCGCCCGTACGCCCGAGGCCCCGCCCGTGGAGTGGACGGCCCGCGACGACGGCTCGTACACCGTGCGCACGCTGCCGGACGCCGAGCGGCCCGAGCCGGGCACCACCGTGCACCTGGTGGCGCGGGCCGGTGCGGCCGAGTGGCTCTCGCCCGAGCGGGTCCTCACCCTGGCCCGGGACTTCGGCTCCCTGCTGCCGTACGACGTCCGGGTGGGCGAGGAGGAGGTCACGGACCTCCCCGCGCCCTGGGAGCGTTCCTATCCGAGTCCCGCCACGCGAAGGGTGGCGCTGGCCCGGCACTGCCACGAACTCTTCGGTTTCACCCCACTGGACTCGATCGACCTGGACGTGCCGCTGGCCGGGATCCGCGGGGTGGCCTATGTGCTGCCGTCGGCGGTCAGCCCGGCGCAGCGGGCCTCGCACCGCGTGCACCTGAAGGGCATGCTGCTGACCGAGCGAGCCGAACAGCTGCTGCCCGACTGGGCGTTCTTCGTGCGCTGCGTCCTGGACACCGACAGCCTGCGGCCCACGGCCTCGCGCGAGTCGCTGTACGAGGACGAGACCCTCGCGGCCGTACGGGAGGCGCTCGGCGAGCGGATCCGGTCCTGGCTGACCGGGCTCGCGGCCGGCGACCCGCACCGGCTGGCCGCGTTCCTCGCCGTGCACCACCTGGGCGTGAAGTCCCTGGCCCGGCACGACGACGACATGCTGCGCACCATGCTGCCGTGGCTGCCGTTCGAGACGACCGACGGGCAGCTGTCCCTGGAGGAGTTCGCACAGCGGCACCCGGTGGTGCACTTCACGCGGACGGTCGAGGAGTACCGGCAGGTGGCGCCGATCGCGTCGGCGCAGGGCGTCGGGGTGGTCAACGGCGGTTACACGTACGACAGCGAGCTGGTCGAGGCGCTGCCGTCGGTGCGGCCGGGGACGGTGGTCGCCGAGCTGGACGCGGACACGGTGACCGCGCACCTGGACACGGTGGACGCGGCGGAGGAGCTGGCGCTGTCCGGCTTCCTGGCGGCCGCGCGCGCGAAGCTCGATCCGCTGGGCTGTGACGTCGTCCTGCGCGCCTTCCACCCGCTGTCCGTGCCCGCACTGCACCTGGACGACCGGGCCACCCGGCACGAGCAGGCGCGGGCCGAGGCCGAGGAACAGGCCGACGACCTGTGGGCGGGCATCCTGGGCTCGCTGCGCGGCAGCGCCCCGCGCGCGCGTCTGGTGCTCAACCATCTCAACCCGCTGATCCGCAGGATCAGTTCGCTGCAGGACCCGGAACTGATCGGCACCGCCGCCGAGTCGCTGTACGGGCAGGCGCTGCTGATGGCGCAGCGGCCGCTCAGGCCGGCCGACTCGGCCCTTCTCAACCGGGCGTTCATCGGCCTCCTGGAGTGGGCCACACACGGGGGGAACGGTCGCTGATGGAGGGAATCGACGGGGGCGACGGGATGGACGGGATCACCGGCTTCGAGGCGCTGCGCCGGGCGATGGCGGACAACTCCGAGCAGCCGGAGGGTCCCGCACGCAACGCGCGCGCGGAGCAGCTGCTCGCCGAGGCCGAGAAGCTGAACATCCCGCTCGCCGTGATCGAGGCGCTCGGCCACCAGCTGAAGGTCTACAACTACAGCTCCGAGAAGGACCGGATGTTCGTCCCGTTCGCGCGGCTGCTGCGCCTGTGGGACGAGCGGCCGGAGGACTTCGACGAGTACGAGGCGCACTCGCTGCACTGGGTCTTCAAGTGGGTGTCGGCGGGCATGCTGGACCAGCCGCACATCCCGCTCGCCTCGATCGAGCAGTGGCTCGGCGAGATGGAGCACCGCTACCGGCTCGCGGGGTACTCCGAACGGGCCGTGCACAGCGCCGAGTTCAGTGTGGCCGCGCACATCGGGGACCTGGAGCGCGCGGAGCGGGCGTACACCGCCTGGCTGGCCGCGGACCGGGACCGGATGGCCGACTGCCACGCGTGCGAACTGCACGGGCAGGGCGCCTGGCAGGTCAAGGCGGGCAGCGACGCCCAGGCGCTGCAGCTGTGGCGGCCGGTGCTGGAGGGCGAGTACAGCTGCGCCCACGAGCCGCACACGGTCCTCGCCTCCTCGCTGGCCCCGCTGCTGCGGCTGGACCGTGCGGACGAGGCCCGCGCCCACCATCTGCGGGGCTTCCGCCTGGTGCGCCCCATGGAGAGCATGCGGGGCGCCTACGCGGACCACGTGGAGTTCTGCGCGCTGACCGGCAACGAGGCGCGCGGTCTGGAGCTGCTCGCCCAGCGGCCGGCGTACTTCACGGACACCGGGCATCCGCGCAGCCGACTGGACTTCCTGGCCGTGGTGACGCTGCTGACGGACCGGCTGACCGAGCTGGGGCTGGGCGAGCAGCGGGTGCCGGGCCCCGCCGGGCGGTCGTGGACGGCGCGGGAACTGGCCGCCCACACGCGCGGGGAGGCGCTGGAGCTGGCCGGGCGTTTCGACGGGCGCAACGGCACCTCGTACGTCGGCGACCGCGTCCGCGCACGCATGGCCCAGCGCCCGCTGGTGGACCGGCTGCCGCTGGGTGTCCGTACGGTGCGCTCCGCGCCGCCGCCGTCCGTGCCCCCGCCTCGGGTCCCCGAGGCTGCCGCGGCCACCGGCGAGCCGGACCTGTCCGCCCTGCTCGCCGAGGCGCGCCGGCTCTCCGACACCCTGCAGCCCCACGCCCTGGAGGCGTGGGCGGCGGTCGCCCGGGCCGCCGAAGGCGTCGAACTGGACGCGCGCGACCGCGCGGAGATCGCCGACCACGAGGCGATGGATCGCGGTCCCGAGGGCATCGCCCTCTTCGACCGGGCCGCCGCGCTGTACGCGGAGGCGGGTGACCCCGGGGAATCGCTGGCGGCACGCGCGCGTGGCGCGTACGTACGCGCACTGACGGGCGAGGTGGACGCGGCCCTGACAACGATCGGCGGGCTGTACGACGAGGTACTCGCGCTGTACGCCGAGGAGGCCACCGGAGTACGGCAGACGGCTTCGGTCGTGATGAGCCGGGCGCGGATCCTGATGCGGCGGGTGGACCAGGCCGCCGAGGAGGCGCAGAGCCCGCAGCCGCCGGCCGGGGCGGGCCCGGACACGGGTGCGCAGGGACCGCTCGCGGACGTGGAGCCCGCGGTGCGGGAGGTGTTGGCGCTCGTCGACGGGCGCGTGGGCGGCGACGTGCGGCTGGCGGCGCGGGCCGCCGAGGCGCGGGCGATGCTCGCCACGCTGGCCGAGCAGTCCGGGGAGCCCGGGCGCGCGGCGCAGCTGTTCCGGCAGGCTGCGGCCGAGTACGTGGGCGCCGGGCTGCCGTGGTTCGCGGTGGAGTACGAGGTGCAGGCCGCCGCGCTGGCGCACCAGCTCGGCGATCCGGCCGAGGCCGAGGGGGCGCTGCGGTCCGCCCTGCAGCACGGCGGAGCGTACGTGGAGGCGATCGGGCGCGCCCAGCTGCATCTCCAGCTCGCCGAGGTGATCGGCGGCCGGGGCGAGGCCGGCGAGGCGGCGGAGCACGCCCTGGAGGCCGCGCACTGGGCCGACGAGGCGGGCGAGAGCGCCACGCTGGGCGCGTGGGCGCGGCACCAGCTGGGCGGCTTCCTGCTGCGCCAGGGGCGGTGCGCGGAGGCCGCCGAGGTGCTGGAGTCGGCGCTTCCCGACCTGTCCGCCGAGACGCACGGTGACGGGGCCGTCGTCCAGGCGCAGTGGTGGCTCGGGGACTGTCTGAGTGAGCTGGGCGAGCACCGGGCGGCCGCCGAACGCCGGCTCCAGGCGGCCGAGATCGCCCGGGACTGGCCCGAGCAGCAGGACCACGCCACGCTCGCCCACCTCGCCGCCGAGTCCCTGAGCAGCGCCGAGCTGCCGGAGGAGGCGGACCGGGCCTACGCGCGCGCGGGCGAGCTGTGGCGCTCGCTCGGCAACCCGCACTTCCTGGTCCGCTCGCTGCGCGCCCGCGCCTGGCTGGCCCTGCGCGGGGAGGCCGGAACGGAGGGCGCGCGGGAGCTGATGGCGGAGGCGGTGCGGGAGTGCGAGAGCGCGCTGGAGACCGCCGGGGACCCGGCGGCCCGGGGACAGCTCGTCGCCGAACTCGGCAACACCCATCGCCAGTTCGGTGACCTGCTGGCCCGCTCGGCGGCCGAGGAGCCGGATGAGGCCGACGAGCCGGATGAGGCCGAGGATCAGGTGATCCAGGGCGCGTTCGAGGCGGCCCTGGCCCAGATGGACCGCGCTTCGGCGCTGTTCGGCACGCTCGGCGCGGACGGCCTGCACAGCCGTACCGGTGCCGAAATCGCCGCGGGCTGGCTGGAGGCCGACCTCGGCCGCTCCGCCGAGGCGGTGGCACGCGCGCGTGGTGTGCTCGCGGCCTACGAGGGTGCCGACGAGACGGACGAGACCGTCCGGGCGCGGCGGGCGGAGGCGGCGCAGATGCTCCAGCTGGACCAGGCAGGGGAATGACCTGGGGGCGGTTCACTCCACGCCGATGAGCAGCAGCGCTCCCTGCCGGCCGCCCCGGTACACGACGGTGTCCACCGCGAGGTAGGCCTCGCGTACCCGTGCCTCCAGGCGGTCGGCGACGCTCTCGGGCGCCTCGTCGCCGACGACGAGAGTGACCAGCTCGCCGCCGGCCTGGAGCATGCGGTCCAGGACGGTCTCGGCGGTGGCGGTGACGTCGGGCCCGATCACCGCCACGTCCCCGTCGATGAGGCCCAGGACGTCCCCGGCCTGGCAGATGCCGGCCGTCGTCCAGGACTGGTGCTCGGCGACGACGACCTCGGCGTACCGGGTGGCGCCCGCCGCCGAGGTCATCTGGACGACGTCCTCGTCGAACCGGCGCTCCGGCTCGTGCACGGCGAGCGCGGCGATGCCCTGGACCGCCGAGCGGGTCGGGATCAGGGCCACCCGGATGCCCTCGGCGCGGGCCTGCTCGGCCGCGGCGGCGGCCGTGTGGCGCAGCTCGGCGTCATTGGGCAGCAGGACGACCTCGCGCGCGTGGGCGCGCCGTACGGCCTGCACCAGCTCCCCGCTGGCGGGCGGCTCCCCGGGGCGCGCGAGAACGGCGGTCGCGCCGGCCTCGGTGTACAGCCCCGCCAGGCCCTCGCCGGGCACGACGGCGACGACGGCCCGCTGGGCGCGCTCGCGCGGCGGACGCTCGCCGCCGGTGTGCACGTCGCCGAGCCCGAAGTGCGTGATCCGGATCCGGTACGGCCGCCCGGCCTCGACACCCGCCTCCACGGCGGCGCCCGCGTCGTCCACGTGCACATGCACGTTCCACAGCCCGTCGCCGCCGACCACGACGAGGGAGTCCCCGAGGGTGTCGAGCCGCTCCCGCAGCCGGCCCACGGCCTCGTCGCCGGCCTCCAGGAGATAGATCACCTCGTAGGCCGGGCCGCCGTCCTCGGCGCCCTCGGCGCACAGATCCGCCTCGGAAACGGCCCCCACGCGCGCGTGAACGTCGGAAACGGCCTCGCGGACAGCTTCGGACACGGCTTCCGGCGCCTCCGGGACCTCGCGCGGTACCGCCTCGCGCACCACCTCCCCCGTGAACGCCTCCACCAGCGCCCCCAGCACCGCCACGAGCCCCCTGCCGCCGGCGTCCACCACCCCGGCCCGTGCCAGCACGGCCAGCTGGCCCGGAGTCGCCGCCAGGGCCGCGCCGGCGCCCTCGTAGGCGGCCCGTGCGACCGTCCCGCAATCCCCCTCGGTCGCCTCGGCGGCGTCCGCCGCGGCCGAGGCGACGGTCAGCACCGTGCCCTCGACGGGGTGGGCCACGGCCTCGCGGGCGGAGTCGGCGGCGTGCCGCAGGGCCAGCCGCAGCCTGGTGCCGTCGATGGGGGACGCCTCACCGGCCTCACCCTCGGCGAGTACCTGGGCCATGCCCCGCAGCAGCTGGGCGAGGATCGTCCCGGAGTTGCCCCGGGCCCCGATGAGCGCCCCGTGGGCCATCGCGCGCACCGCGTCCGCGAGGGAGGGCTCCTGCGCACCGGTTCCGTACCCGGCGAACACGGCCTCCACGGCGGTCGCCGCCGACTCCAGGGTCAGGTAGAGATTGGTCCCGGTGTCCCCGTCGGCCACGGGATAGACATTGATCGCGTCGATCTCCTCGCGCGCCCGCCCCAGTGCCCCCAGTGCCAGACCGCACCAGGTGCGCACCGCAGGAGCATCGAGAAATGTCTGCGGCACCTGCGCCACCTGCGCCTCCCTGGCTGGCTGGACGTGGACGCAGCGTAGACCCCGGAGCGGTGTGTTCCGGAAGAGGGCCGGGAGCGGGCCCCTGAGCTGCCATGGTAGTTTCGTTGTGCTGGCGCAGTCGTTGTATGCTGCTCCGGTTGCCCGATCCCGATCGGGCCATTCCCCCTGGCAACGCCACTCAAGATCTCACGTCTTATGATCTCGATCCCGGCATGCCGGGATCAACCGTAAGTGCATCTGAAGTCTTTGGAGTGACCCGTGGCTGCCAACTGCGACGTCTGCGGCAAGGGGCCGGGCTTCGGCAACAACATCTCGTTTTCGCACCGCCGTACGTCCCGTCGCTGGAACCCGAACATCCAGCGTGTGCGTACCGTGGTCGGCGGGACGCCGAAGCGCGTGAACGCCTGCACCTCGTGCATCAAGGCCGGCAAGGTCTCGCGCTGACGCACAGCTAAGCGCGCGGCCACAGCTGGTTCGCTGCACTGAGCCGGTCCACCTCCGGGTGGGCCGGCTCTTTGCTGTGCCCACCCGGATCACACCCGCCCGAGGTCAGTTCCTGAACCGCCAGCCATGATCCACCGGCCCGATCCCCGCGCCCAGGGCGAACCCTGCCTCGATCGCCCCGGTGACGTACTCCTTGGCCGCTGCCACCGCGACCGGCACGGAGAGCCCCTTCGCCAGCCCCGACGCGATCGCGGAGGCCAGCGTGCAGCCCGTGCCGTGGGTGTGCCGGTTGTCGTGGCGGGGCGCGCGCAGCAGGTACTCGTCGGTACCGTCCGTGAGCAGGTCGAGGGCGTCTCCGGGCAGGTGGCCGCCCTTGATCAGCACCCAGCGCGGCCCGTACGACAGCACGGCCACGGCGGCTCGTCGTAGATCGTCCTCCGACGCGACCCTCACCCCCGTGAGTTGCGCCACCTCGTCGAGGTTCGGGGTGGCCACGGTCGCCACCGGCAGCAGCTTCGTGCGGACCGAGTCCAGCGCGGAGGCGGCCAGCAGCGCATCGCCGTGCTTGGAGACGCCCACCGGGTCCACCACGGCGGGCGCGTCCGTGCCGGAGATCAACTCGGCGACCGCCTCGACCAGTTCGGCCGAGGCCAGCATCCCGGTCTTCACGGCCTGTACGCCGATGTCGTCCACGACGCTGCGGTACTGCGCCCGCACCGCCTCCACCGGCAGCTCCCAGGCCCCCTGCACACCCAGCGAGTTCTGCGCGGTCACGGCCGTGATCACGCTCATCCCGTGCACACCGAGCGCCAGCATCGTCTTCAGGTCGGCCTGGATGCCCGCGCCGCCGCCGGAGTCGGAGCCCGCCACCGTGAGAACCCGGGGAATCATGACTCGATGTCCCCGAAGTGGTCCCAGCCGCCCTTGCTGGTCCAAGGGGCCCCGTCGACCGTCACCTGGGGCAGCGCCGAGGGGTTGAGGACCTCGCCGATGACCTTCCAGCGCGCCGGCAGCTTGGCGTCCGGCGGGAAGGTCGCCACGATCGCGTGGTCCTCTCCCCCGGTCAGCACCCACTGCAGCGGGTCCACGCCGACGGCCTGCCCGATGTCGTGCATCTGCGTGGGGATGTCGATCGCGCCGGAGCGGATGTCGATGCGTACCTTGCTGGCCTCGGCGATGTGCCCGAGGTCGGCGATCAGCCCGTCGCTCACGTCGCACATCGCGGTCGCGCCGAGCGCGGCGGCGGCCGGGCCCGCGTGGTACGGCGGCTCGGGGCGGCGGTGGGCCTCCACGAAGGCGCGCGGGGAGCGGAAGCCGCGGGAGAGCACCGCGTACCCGGCCGCGGACCAGCCCAGCCAGCCCGTGACGGCCACGAGGTCGCCGGGCTGGGCGCCCCCGCGGGTCACCGGCTCCTGGTTGCGCAGATCACCGAGCGCGGTGATCGACACCATGATCGTGTCCCCGCGTACGACGTCCCCGCCGACCACGGAGGCACCCGCGACCTGGCACTCGTCGCGCAGCCCGTCCATCAGCTCGCTCGGCCAGGTGACCGGGAGTTCGGCCGGTACGACCAGACCGAGCAGCAGCGCGGTCGGTACGGCGCCCATCGCGGCGATGTCCGCGAGGTTCTGCGCCGCCGCCTTGCGCCCCACGTCGTAGGCCGTGGACCAGTCACGGCGGAAGTGCCGCCCCTCCAGGAGGATGTCGGTGCTCGCCACCACCCGCCGGTCGGGCGCGGCGACCACCGCGGCGTCGTCGCCGGGGCCGATCCGGACCGCCGGGGTGGTGGTGAGACGGGAGGTGAGCTCCCTGATGAGCCCGAACTCCCCTAGCTCACCGACAGTGCCCTTCATGACCCTTACTCCCCTTTTCTGTCCCTTGCTGTGCCCGGTCGCGCGTCATCAGTGTCCCCGATACGGTCGAGATGACCGTCAACTTCTGTCGTGCCTGCACCCTGGCGCGCAAGCCCGGTTCCCGCAGGTCTCCCCGCGGGGAGCGGCGACGCGATACCGTGGCGTTCCTTTTCCCCACATGATCCTCGTGGCCGCTCTGGAGGTTCCGTGGTACAGGCGTACATCCTGATCCAGACCGAGGTCGGCAAGGCGTCGACCGTCGCCGAGACGATCAGCAAGATCCCTGGAGTGATCCAGGCCGAGGACGTGACGGGTCCGTACGACGTCATCGTGCGCGCCCAGGCCGACACCGTCGACGACCTCGGTCGCATGGTGGTCGCGAAGGTCCAGCAAGTGGACGGCATCACCCGCACCCTGACCTGTCCGGTCGTGCATCTGTAGCCCCCGTCTACCCTTGGCCGGTGAACAACTTCCGTCACCGGCCCCTCGGCCTGCTCGCGCCCGCGCTGCTGATCGCGGTCGCGGGCTGCTCAACAGCAGACGACAGCGCGGCAGCGGCGGTTCCCAGCCCCGACGCGAAGACGGCGAAGGTGTGCCGGGATCTGCACCGGGTGCTGCCCGAGAAGCTTGACGGACGGGGCCGTGACGACCCCGAGCCCCGGTCCGCCTACACGGCGGGCTGGGGAAGCCCGGCGATCATACTGCGCTGCGGTGTCGTCCGGCCGCCGAAGATGGTCGACCCCAAGGTGGCCGAGGGCGGCGACGCGGACGCCCTCCCTGGCGGGGTCAACGGCGTGGACTGGCTGCTGGAGAAGCAGGGCGACGACACCTGGCGGGTCACCACGGCCAACCGCGAGGCCTATGTGCAGGTGAGCCTGCCCGAGGGAATGTCCGCACCGGACGCCACACCGGTGCTCACCGGCCTCGCCACCTCCGTGAAGAAGGCGATCCCCAAGGGGATCGCCTCCATGAGATGACAGTGACGGTACGGGTCAGCGCAGCCCGGTCGAGCGGCGCAGCGCGGCCTGCACCAGGCGGTCCACCAGCTCCGGGTAGCTGATGCCGGTGGCCTGCCACATCTGCGGGTACATCGAGATGGGCGTGAAGCCGGGCATGGTGTTGATCTCGTTGATCACGAACTCGCCGTCCTCGGTGAGGAAGAAGTCCGCGCGGACCAGGCCCTCGCAGGAGGCCGCCTCGAACGCCTCGACCGCGAGGCGCCGCACCTCGGCGGTCTCCTCGTCGGTGAGCGGCGCCGGGACGATGCCGGGCGTCGAGTCGATGTACTTGGCCTGGAAGTCGTAGTACGCGTGCGCGTCCGGCGGCGGGATCTCGGCCGGCACGGAGGCGCGCGGCCCGTCCTCGAACTCCAGGACGCCGCACTCGATCTCGCGGCCGCGCAGCGCGGCCTCCACCAGGATCTTCGGGTCGTGGCGCTGTGCCTCGGCGATCGCCTCGTCCAGGCCGGAGGGATCGTCGACCTTGGTGATGCCGATCGAGGAACCCGCGCGCGCGGGCTTCACGAACAGCGGCCAGCCGTGCTCGCCGGCGAAGTCGACGATCTTCTTGCGGGCGGCGGCACCTTTGTCCCCGTTCGGGGCGGACTGCTCCCACTCGCGGGGGCGGATCACCACGTACGGGCCGACCTTGAGTCCGAAGGAGGTGAACACCCGCTTCATGTACTCCTTGTCCTGGCCGACGGCCGAGGCGAGCACGCCCGAGCCCACGTACGGCACCCCGGACAGCTCCAGGAGGCCCTGGAGGGTGCCGTCCTCGCCGTACGGGCCGTGCAGCACCGGGAAGACCACGTCGACCTCGCCGAGGGCCTTGGGCACCGATCCGGGCTCGCTGTAGACGACCTCGCGGTTCGCGGGGTCGACGGGGAGCACCACGCCGCCCTCGCTCGACTCCGCCAGGTCCGCCACGTTGGGGGTGCGGCGGTCGGTGATGGCCATCCGCTCCGGCTCGTCGGCCGTCAGGGCCCAGCGGCCGTCGGCGGTGATACCGATCGGCAGGACGTCGTACTTCGTCCGGTCGATGGCCCTGAGGACGGCGCCGGCGGTGACCACGGAGATCCCGTGTTCGGAGCTGCGCCCGCCGAACACGACGGCCACGCGCGGCTTGCGGGACGGCTGCTCAGGGCTCTGGGGGAGGTTCTCGCTGCTCATATCGCGTTGAGAGTACCCGTTGGTAGAGCCCTGATACAGCGGCGACGGGCCGCCGAAAAAGGGCGTCGCTCAGCGTCGCTCGGGCTTCGCGCTGCGCGACATCAGCTCCTTGAGGGCGACCACCGGCGGCTTGCCCTCGTGCACGATGTCCACGACCGTCTCGGTGATCGGCATGTCGACGCCGTGCCGGCGGGCCAGATCCGCCACCGACTCGCAGGACTTGACGCCTTCGGCGGTCTGCTTGGTGACCGCGATGGTCTCCTGCAGGGTCATGCCCTTGCCGAGGTTGGTGCCGAAGGTGTGGTTGCGGGACAGCGGCGAGGAGCAGGTGGCCACCAGGTCGCCGAGGCCCGCGAGTCCGGAGAACGTCAACGGGTCGGCGCCGAGCACGACACCGAGCCGGGCGGTCTCCGCGAGGCCGCGCGTGATGAGCGAGCCCTTGGCGTTGTCGCCGAGCCCCATGCCGTCCGCGATGCCGACGGCGAGACCGATGACATTCTTCACGGCACCGCCCAGTTCGCAACCGACCACGTCCGTCTCCGTGTACGGCCGGAAGTACGGCGTGTGGCAGGCGGCCTGGAGCCGCTGGGCGACCGCCTCGTCGGTGCAGGCCACCACGGCGGCGGCGGGCATGCGCGCGGCGATCTCCCGGGCCAGGTTGGGTCCGGTGACGACGGCGATGCGGTCGGCGCCGACCTTGGCGACGTCGTCGATGACCTCGCTCATCCGCATGGCCGAGCCGAGTTCGACGCCCTTCATGAGCGAGACGAGCACGGTGCCGGGCGCGAGCAGCGGGATCCACTCGGCGAGGTTGGCGCGCAGGGTCTGGGAAGGGACGGCGAGGACGGTGAAGTCCGCGTCGCGCAGGGCCTCGGCGGCGTCCGCTGTGGCGTGCACGCTCTCCGGGAGTTCGACGCCGGGCAGGTAGTCGGGGTTGGTCCGCGTGGAGTTGACCGCCTCGGCCAGCTCGGGGCGGCGGGCCCACAGGGTGACCTCGCAGCCCGCGTCGGCGAGGACCATGCCGAAGGCGGTGCCCCACGAGCCGGTGCCCATGACGGCTGCCCGGACAGGCTTGCTCACTTGCCGCTCTCCTCTTCCGTGGCGCTCCGCGAGACTTCTGTACCGCTCCGCGAGACTTCCGTGCCTGCCTGGGCGCGGGTCTTGCGCCGCTGCTCGATCCGCTCGCGGCGCGGGTCGTAGGGCCGCTCGGGCGCCTTCTCGCCGCGGATCTCCTCCAGCTGGCGGGTGATGGCCGCCATGATGACCTCGGTGGCCTCCCTCAGGAGGTCGGCGGTCATCTCCTTGTCGTAGAAGCGCGAGAGGTCCACGGGCGGGCCCGCGAGGACATGGTGGGTCTTGCGCGGGAAGAGGTGGGGCTTCTTGGCGTAGGGCGGCAGCAGTTCGTTGCAGCCCCACTGGGCGACCGGGATCACCGGGCACTTGGTCTGCAGGGCCACGCGGGCCGCGCCGGTCTTGGCGGTCATCGGCCAGCCGTCCGGGTCGCGGGTGAGGGTGCCCTCGGGGTAGAACGCGACGCACTCGCCACGGTCCACGGCGTCGATCGCGGCCCGGAAGGCGCTGAGCGCGTCCGTGCTCTCGCGGTAGACGGGGATCTGCCCGGTACCGCGCATCGCGGCGCCGACGAATCCCTTCTTGAAAAGTCCGCTCTTCGCGAGGAATCGCGGAACCCGTCCGGTGTTGTACTGATAGTGCGCGTACGCGAAGGGGTCCACGTGGGAATTGTGGTTCACCGCGGTGATAAATCCGCCGTCGGCCGGAATGTGCTCCATTCCACGCCAGTCCCGCTTGATCAGAACCACCAGTGGCGGTTTGCAGAGGACCGCTGCGAAGCGGTACCAGAACCCGATTCTGCGGCGGGACACGCGGACACCTTCCTCTAGGACTTGCTCCGGGCCCGGGGGCCGCACAAGTGTCGCCCCAGGTTGCCGGTCTGTCGAGAACACCGTACGCCCCGCGTTCCGTCGTGCCGGATGCACCGGGTGACAATGGGCGCGACAAGGGAGGACGGTACGCCGGTGCAGTGGACCTTGGTCATCCCGCTGAAGCCTCTGGCGCGGGCCAAGAGCAGGCTCGCGGACACCGCGGGGGACGGGGTGCGGCCCGGGCTGGCCCTCGCGTTCGCGCAGGACACGGTGGCCGCGGCGCTGGCCTGTCCGGCGGTCGAGGATGTGGCGGTCGTCACGGACGACACGCTGGCCGGCCGGGAGCTGGCGGCACTGGGCGCCCGGATCGTCCCGGATGCGCCGGGAAGCGGCCTGAACGCCGCTCTGCGGCACGGCGCGGCCGTCGTACGGGACCTGTGCCCCCGTGCCGCGGTCGCGGCCCTGAACGCCGATCTCCCGGCCCTGCGCCCGCAGGAATTGTTCCGGGTACTGGACGCTGCGGCCGAATTCCCGCGCGCCTTTCTCGCGGACGCGGCCGCACTCGGCACCACCCTGCTGGCCGCGGCTCCCGGCCGGGAATTGCACCCGGCTTTCGGCACGGATTCCCGGAACCGGCACGGCACCTCCGGTGCGGCGGAACTCGCGCTCACCGGCGTCGATTCGGTACGGCAGGACGTGGACACCGGCGAGGACCTGCGCGCGGCACTGGCGCTCGGCGTGGGCCGGCACACGGCGGCGGCGAGCGCGCGGCTGCTGATTCCCGGGCAGTAGCCGGGCGGTGGGGTCACGGGCGGAGCAGTAGGCTGCCGTCATGCAGGCGACCGCATACACGTACGACCCCGAGACCCGCAGCGGGCAGGTGCTGCTCGACGACGGCACTCCGGTGCCCTTCGGTACGGCGGCGTTCGACGCGGGCGGGCTGCGGCTGCTGCGGCCCGGGCAGCGGGTGCGGATCGAGACGCAGGGCGCCGGGGACGGCCTGCGGATCACGCTGGTGACCCTGCAGACGTTCTGAGGCGTCCCGGAACACACCGCGGGCCGGGCTCCCGAGGGGAGTCCGGCCCGGCGCGTGAGTGCCCTGGCGGCCTTACGACGCCTTGCGGGCGGTGGCCTTCTTGGCGGTGGTCTTGCGTGCCGTCGACTTCTTGGCCGGGGCCTTCTTGGCGGTGACCTTCTTCGCCGGGGCCTTCTTGGCCGTCGTCTTCTTGGCGGTGGCCTTCTTCGCGGCGGCCGTGGTCTTCTTCGCGGCGGCGGTGGTCTTCTTGGCGGTGACCTTCTTCGCCGTGACCTTCTTCGCGGTGACCTTCTTCACCGGCGCCGCCTTCTTCGCGGTGACCTTCTTCGCGGCGGCCTTGGCGGTCTTCTTGGCCGCGGCCTTCTTGACCGTCGCGGCAGCGCCTCCGGTCAGGCTGCCCTTGGGCGCCTTCTTGACGGCGACCTCGCCGCCCCGCGGCAGCTTCTTCGAACCGCTGACCAGGTCCTTGAAGCCCTGGCCCGCACGGAAGCGCGGCACGGAGGTCTTCTTGACCCGAACCCGCTCTCCCGTCTGCGGGTTACGGGCGTAACGGGCGGGACGGTCCACCTTCTCGAAGGACCCGAAGCCGGTGACCGAGACCCGGTCGCCCGCGACGACCGCGCGGACGACTGCGTCCAGGACCGCGTCGACAGCATCGGCGGCCTGCTGGCGGCCGCCCATCTTGTCGGCAATCGCTTCTACGAGCTGCGCCTTGTTCACGTCTTCCCCTTCGGAGACATCGCCAGAACGAAAGTGTTCAAGCTTTTTCGCACGTTAGGCAGATATATACCGCAAATCAAACACGAAACGGGCTTATCACCCTTGTGCCGCAACGGACTCGGTTGTCACGGGCTGTTCAGCGGTCCTCGTCAGGGATCCGACCCTCGTCGAGGTCCTGGGTGAACCGCTCGAGCCGCCTTGCCGCATCGGCGAGATCGTGCTTGGCCGCGGCCGTAATGACCAGCAGCTTCCGGGTCAGCGCCATCCGTACGCCCTCCGGGACTTGCAGTGCGCGCACTCTTGCGTGCGCTTCCTTCAGTCGGACCGCGACCGCCGCATAGAGCTCGAGTTGGCCGTCGTGTTCCATGCACAGATTGTGCCATCTGGGGCGAGTTGTCGCCTGCGCAGGGTGTAACTGCCGCCTCAAATGGCCTTCCGGGCACTTGCGGAAGCCGCGGTCTCGGCACTCACGTACCCAGGCAACAGCCTTAGTAACGTGGGGAGTTGGGCGGACGTGCGGGAACGTGCAGAGCCGTTCGGGTGCAGACATGGCTGTACCCCCAATCGTGGCGATCGGGGGTACAGAAGAGGTGCTGCGGTGGCCGAAATCTGACGTGGATCAGACCTGGCCGGGATCCGGATCAGACCGGGAGCGTCCGCGGCTTGTACGAGGGCCGCTTGGTCTCGTAGGCGGCGATGTCGGCCTCGTTCTGGAGGGTGATGGAGATGTCGTCCAGGCCGTTCAGCAGCCGCCAGCGGGAGTTCTCGTCCAGCTCGAAGGAGGCGGTGACGCCCTCGGCGCGCACCTCGCGGGCCTCCAGGTCGACGGTGATCTCGGCCTGCGGGTCCCGCTCGGTCAGCTCCCACAGCGCGTCCACGACCTTCTGGTCGAGAACCACGGTGAGCAGGCCGTTCTTCAGCGAGTTGCCCCGGAAGATGTCCGCGAAGCGGGAGGAGATCACGGTCTTGAAGCCGTAGTTCTGCAGCGCCCAGACGGCGTGCTCACGGGAGGAGCCGGTGCCGAAGTCGGGGCCGGCTACCAGCACCGTGGCGCCCTGCCGCTCGGGGAGGTTGAGGACGAAGGTCTCGTCCTTGCGCCAGGCCTCGAACAGACCGTCCTCGAAGCCGTCCCGGGTCACCTTCTTGAGCCAGTGAGCAGGGATGATCTGGTCGGTGTCGACGTTGCTGCGGCGCAGCGGGACGGCCCGGCCGGTGTGGGTGGTGAAGGCTTCCATGGTTCTCAGACTCCAGCGGGCGCGGGGGCGTCGGACAGGTCGGCGGGCGAAGCCAGGTGGCCGAGGACGGCGGTCGCGGCCGCGACCTGCGGCGACACCAGGTGCGTACGGCCGCCCTTGCCCTGCCGTCCCTCGAAGTTGCGGTTGGAGGTGGACGCCGAGCGCTCACCGGGGGCCAGCTGGTCGGGGTTCATGCCCAGGCACATCGAGCAGCCCGCGTGCCGCCATTCGGCGCCGGCCTCCTTGAAGACCACGTCCAGGCCCTCGGAGACGGCCTGCAGACCGACCCGCACGGAGCCCGGGACGACCAGCATCCGTACGCCGTCGGCGACTTTGCGGTCCTTGAGGATGTCGGCGGCGGCGCGCAGGTCCTCGATACGGCCGTTGGTGCAGGAGCCTACGAAGACGGTGTCCACCTTGATGGAGCGCAGCGGCTGGCCGGCGTCCAACCCCATGTATTCCAGGGCCTTTTCGGCGGCCAGGCGCTCCGAAGCGTCTTCGTACGAAGCCGGATCGGGGACGCCGGCCGAAAGCGGCGCGCCCTGGCCGGGGTTGGTGCCCCAGGTGACGAACGGCGACAGCTCTTCGGCGTTGATGACGACCTCGGCGTCGAAGACGGCGTCCTCGTCGGTGCGCAGGGTCTTCCAGTACTCGACCGCCGCGTCCCAGTCGGCGCCCTCGGGGGCGTGCGGACGGCCCTGGAGGTAGGCGAAGGTGGTCTCGTCGGGGGCGATCATGCCCGCGCGGGCACCGGCCTCGATCGACATGTTGCAGATGGTCATGCGGGCCTCCATCGAGAGCTTCTCGATGGCGGAGCCGCGGTACTCCAGGATGTAGCCCTGGCCGCCGCCCGTGCCGATCCTGGCGATGATCGCCAGGATCAGGTCCTTGGCGGTGACGCCCTCGGGCAGCTCACCCTCGACGGTGATGGCCATGGTCCTGGGGCGGGCCAGCGGCAGCGTCTGGGTGGCCAGCACGTGCTCGACCTGGGAGGTGCCGATGCCGAACGCCAGCGCGCCGAAGGCACCGTGCGTGGAGGTGTGCGAGTCACCGCAGACGACCGTCGTACCGGGCTGGGTCAGACCCAGCTGCGGGCCGACGACGTGCACGACACCCTGCTCGACGTCGCCGAGCGGATGCAGCCGCACCCCGAACTCGGCGCAGTTCCTGCGCAGCGTCTCCAGCTGGACGCGGGAGACCGGGTCGGCGATGGGCTTGTCGATGTCGAGGGTCGGGGTGTTGTGGTCCTCGGTCGCGATGGTGAGGTCCAGGCGACGCACCGCGCGACCGTTCTGCCGCAGCCCGTCGAAGGCCTGCGGGCTGGTCACCTCGTGCAGCAGGTGCAGATCGATGAAGAGGAGGTCGGGCTCGCCCTCGGCGCGCCGGACGACGTGGTCGTCCCAGACCTTCTCCGCGAGTGTCCTACCCATCTGCGTTCCCTCCGGCCGGCGATCGTCCACCGGCCCAACTAGAGATCTTGAGGAGACGGCGCCCGCGCCCCTGTTCGGGCGTCTGCCGCCAGGCCCTTTGGTTCACGGGCCGCTGTGTGATTCCAGGGTGGCGCGTTCCACGGAAAATTGAACTTGCGTTTCACAGAGTGAGACGTGAGTATCGTTGCATGGACAACAGTAGCGGCGTCGGCGTTCTGGACAAGGCGGCCCTCGTCCTGAGCGCTCTGGAGTCCGGTCCGGCCACCCTCGCGGGTCTGGTCGGGGCCACCGGACTGGCACGACCCACGGCCCACCGCCTGGCCGTGGCCCTGGAACACCACCGCATGGTGGCACGCGACATGCAGGGCCGGTTCATCCTCGGCCCGCGCCTGTCGGAACTCGCGGCGGCGGCCGGCGAGGACCGCCTGCTCGCCACGGCGGGCCCCGTGCTCACCCACCTCCGCGATGTCACCGGCGAGAGTGCACAGCTCTACCGTCGCCAGGGTGACATGCGGATCTGTGTGGCCGCGGCGGAACGCCTGTCCGGCCTGCGGGACACGGTCCCGGTCGGCTCCACGCTGACCATGAAGGCCGGCTCCTCGGCGCAGATCCTGATGGCCTGGGAGGAGCCCGAGCGCCTGCACCGCGGCCTCCAGGGCGCCCGCTTCACGGCGACGGCCCTGTCGGGCGTCCGGCGGCGCGGCTGGGCCCAGTCCATCGGCGAGCGCGAGCCGGGCGTCGCGTCCGTCTCCGCGCCCGTACGCGGCCCCTCCAACCGCGTCGTGGCCGCGGTCTCCGTCTCCGGCCCCATCGAGCGCCTGACCCGCCACCCGGGCCGTATGCACGCCCAGGCGGTCATCGACGCGGCAGCCCGCCTCTCGGAGGCCCTGCGCCGCTCGGGCTGAGCCGGGCTGTCCGGAACACCGAGGAGGGCCTGCCTCAACGCCGCGGCAGGCCCTCCTCGCTCCCCCGCTCCCCCCTCGCCGTCAGCCGGCCTTCTCCGCCGCCGGCGCCTTCTGTGACCGGTACGCGAACCGGTCCTTGGCATACCGGCCCCGCTTCTCCAACGGCACCTGGCCGTGCGCCGCAGCCAGCCCGAACGCCGGCATGTCCCCGTAGATCGCCTCGTACGACCCCTCCGGCACGACGTACGACTCGTGCCAGATGCCCACCTGCCCCCGCAGCTTCCCGGCCCGCTCCTTCCGGTTGAGCAGCGCCCACGCCTTGTGGTGGAGGGCGTCGGGTGCGGTCGCGTAGGCGTACAGCTTCTCCTTGGACTCCCAGTACTGCACGACGTAGTACGTCCGTGGCGACGCGGTGAGCATCACCCGGCTCCGCAGCCCCCGCTCAGGGGCCCGCTCCAGCTCCCGGAGCATGCGGAACATCGCGAGCATCACAGGCAGCCACAGGTGCACGGCCCAGAAGCGGTTGATCCGCATGCCGATCAGCAGGACGACGACGTCGCCCTTCGCGTCGGCGGTCGTACGGGACACCATGACTTCCCCCTCGTTGGTGAGCGACGCTATCCAAGTACGGATGCTTGGATAGTGCCCTTATCCAAGAAGGAGCGCAAGACATGCGGCTGGCCGAGCTGAGCAGACGCAGCGGTGTGTCCACCGCGACGATCAAGTACTACCTGCGCGAAGGACTGTTGCCGCCGGGCCGCCAGATCAACACGACGACGGCGGAGTACGACGACGAGCACTTGCGCCGGCTGCGGCTGGTGCGCGCGATGATCCAGGTCGGCAGGCTCCCGGTGGCCACGGTCCGGGAGGTGCTGCGGAACGTCGACGACGAGTCCCTGGGCCGCGCGATCCGGCTGGGCGCGGCCCTGTGGGCGCTGCCGCAGGTGCCGGAGCCGGACGAGGAGGACGACTTCGTGCGGGCCGCGCACCGGGAGGCGGACGAGCTGCTGGAGACGCTGGGTTGGTCCAACGCCCGGCTGCTGACGACCATCTCGCCCGCGTACCGCTCCCTGGTGGTGGCGGTGGCCGCGTTCCGCCGGCTCGGCTACGACTGGGGCGCCGAACTGCTGGTGGCCTACGGGAAGTTGATGCACGAGGTCGCAAAGCTTGACGTGGACTTCGTGGAGACGCATCCGTCGGAGGCAGAGAGGGTGGAGACAGCGGTGCTCGGCGCCGTACTGACCGAGCCGATGCTGCAGGCGCTGCGCCGGCTGGCCCAGGAGGAGGAGTCGGGCCGACGGTACGGCTTCGAGTAGGTCCGGGTACGACGAAGGCCCCCCACCGAAGTGGAGGGCCTTCCCTGTGCGTACCCCCGACCGGATTCGAACCGGCGCTACCGCCTTGAGAGGGCGGCGTGCTAGGCCGCTACACAACGGGGGCCTGGACTCTGCGTTTCCGCAGGTCCGAGCTGGTCTACCTGGACTCGAACCAAGACTAACTGAACCAGAATCAGTCGTGCTGCCAATTACACCATAGACCAATGATGGCTTAGACCAGTCAGTACCCCCGACCGGATTCGAACCGGCGCTACCGCCTTGAGAGGGCGGCGTGCTAGGCCGCTACACAACGGGGGCCCTAGCGATCCCGACAAGATCAGGATCAGTACCCCCGACCGGATTCGAACCGGCGCTACTGCCTTGAGAGGGCAGCGTGCTAGGCCGCTACACAACGGGGGCTTTGCAGATGAGCTCTGCGAGCTGGCCTACCTGGACTCGAACCAAGACTAACTGAACCAGAATCAGTCGTGCTGCCAATTACACCATAGGCCACTGGAACTCAAGCCCCTGAGGGGATCTCGTTCTAGTTTGCTCCCCCGGGTTCCGGCCTTTCGGCCCGCTCCCCGGCGGCGCAGGAAGAACATTACCCGAAGGTGGACGGGGCTCCAAAACGAGTATCCGAGCGCACCAGCGCGGGGAGTTCGGCGAGGGTCGTGATCCGGTGGGCCGCCACGGCGTCCGCGCTCTGCGCGTACACCCCGCCGCGGTCGATCCAGACGGACAGCAGCCCGGCCTCCGCGGCGCCCCGTCCGTCGATCTCCGGGTGGTCGCCGACGTACGCCACCTCGTGCGAGGGCAGGCCCAGCGCCTCCAGGGCCGCGCGGAACGCCCCGGCCTCCGGCTTGGAGACGCCCAGCTCGGCGGCGCACAGCACGCTCTCGAAGCGGTCGCGGACACCGAGGGTGCGCAGCTTGTGTTCCTGGACCGTGAGGCTGGAGTTGGACAGCACCGCGTGCCGGTGGCTGGCGGCGAGGGCGTCCAGGGCCGGCAGCACGTCCGGGAACAGGCTCCAGGCGGCCTCGTAGTGACCGATGTAACGCCGGAACCAGGAGTCGGCCTCGGTGTCGGACAGCTCCTGCTCCAGGAAGGCCCGTACACGGTCGCGCCGCTGCCCCTCGAAGGAGACCTCCCCGGCGGAGAAGCGCGCCCACTGCCGGTCGGTGATCTCCCGCCACCGGACGAGGGCCTGCTCCGGCGTGTCGTACCCGGCGAGCAGGCCCTCCGTCGCGAGATGGGCGCGCATGCCCTCGCGATCGGCGGTCGTGTAATCGAAAAGGGTGTCGTCCACGTCCCACACGACAGCTCTGATCGTCATGGCACCGACCGTACCGCCCGCGTGCCCTCAGCCCAGGGTCGTCGTGCCGGTCAGGGTCAGGTTCCGGCCCTGGCCGTCGCGGGGCTGGGCGATGAGCTTCCAGGTGTACGTGCCGGGCACGACCCCGGCGCCGCTGTCGGTCGTACCGTCCCAGGCCGGGCGTACGGCCGCTCCTGTGGAGGCTCCGGTCAGGGTGCGCAGGACCTTGCCCGAGGCCGTGGCGAGCGTCAGGGTCCAGGTGGACGGCTTGTTCAGCTGCCACACCGGCGACCACGGCATCGACCTGCCGATGACGGACGGCGAGTAGACCTGCGCCTCCATCTGCGCGAGCGGGGAGGCGGGGACGCCGCTGGGGACGATGACCACCCGCCCGTAGGTCGCGGTGAGGTAGGCGATCTGACCGCCGAAGCGGTCCACGGCCCAGCGGCCGTTGACGGCGCCGGTGTTCTGGTCCGTCGTGGGCAGGACGGCCACGGTGCGGGTCTTCGCGGTGCCCGTGTGGACATCGGTGAGCAGGAGTTCGTGCGTGGTCCGGTTCTCGCGCACCAGGAAGCCGTCGCCGAGGCGGGCCGGGGAGGAACCGGCGGGCACCGGGATGTTCCGCTCGGCCGCCCGGTCGTAGATCCCGGCCGGGCCGGCGGAGCCGCAGCTCCAGTAGAGCCAGGTGTTGACGGCCTGGATGTCGGTGGGCGTGCACCGGGCGTCGGTGGCGACGATGGTCGTGGTCCTGCCGGCCTTCAGATCGCGGCCGGTGATCGACCCCTTGGCGCTGCCGGGCGTCCACAGGACCTGGCCCCACAGGGCAGCGGCGGTGCGGCTCCGGCTGAGCACGGTCTCGCCGGACGTGGCGCCGCGCGGGAAGTCGGCGATCTTCTGCACGCCGGGCGTACCGCCGTTGTAGAGAACGTAGCGGCCGGTGCCGCCGGCGATGCGGCCGCGGGAGTCGCCCGTCGGCACGCTCGCCGGAGTGCCGGTGTCGAGGCCGGTCTCGGCCACCGACTCCTGGCCGGAGTCGTCGGAGGTCAGGAAGGCGACCTGTCCGTCGCCGAGGGCCTCCATCTGGGGGCAGGCGGCGTCGCCCGTGAGACAGGACGGGTTGCTCAGGACGCGGCTGCGCCGGGTCTGGGGTCCGGCCGGCCGGCCGGCGGCGTCCAGTGCGAAGCCGAAGAACCGGTGGCCGTTCCCCTGTCGGCCGTCCAGGAACAGCTCGCCGCCGGCGAGAGCCAGTCCCTCCACCCGTACCCGGTCGGCCGGGATCTGGACCACCTTCTCGGTGGCGGTCCCGCCGGCCCCGGTGGGCGTGATGCGGTGGACGTTCCAGTCGAGGCTGGAGGGCCCGGCGGTGGCGAGCGCGCCGCCGTCCGGGGTCGGTGCGAGCGCTCCGGAGGAGTCCGCAAGCACGGTGGAGGTCTCGCCGGTGACCAGCGAGCGGGCGGTCAGCGCGGGCTTGGTGCCGGCCTGTACGAAGGTCGGGTTGCCGATGAGGAGTTGGTCACCGACGACGGCCACCGGCTCGGCGCCCCAGCGGGTGAGCCGGGTGGGCTCGGTGCCGGGGGCGGCGTCGGTGCGGACGTACCTCCAGTCGGCGACCAGCCAGCGGTCGTTGAAGCGGACCGGCGGGGCGGCGTCCACCCCTGTGACGTAGGTACGGAAGGCGCCGTCCCGCAGGTCCACGAGGCCCACGGAGGTCGTCCCGCCCAGGGTGTAGACGATCGCGACCCGGCGGACCGAGCCGCCCGGGACGTAGCCGGTGGGCTCGGCACCCGCGGGGAGCCCGGTCACCGGGTGGTCCGTGGTGGAGCCGTCGGCAGCGGCGCGCAGGACGTGCGGGGTGCCGGAGATGTCCTGGGTGAGCACGCTCCAGCCGGACGTGGTCGCGTAGGTCTGGCCGGCCGGGATCGTGACGGTGGCGGTCACTCCGGTGGAGCGGTGCTTCTGCGTGACCGTGGCACCGTTCCTGGTGCTGACGACGTCGGTGCCGGTGGCCAGGTCGTCCGGGCCGGCGTGCGCGGGCGGGACGAAGTCCGGGTAGCCCACCCAGGTGCCGAAGCCGGCGGCGTTCCGCGCACGCCACTGGAACCCGGACGCCCCCGTCCACAGGTAGTCGACGGCCGTCGGCTGCTCCGACCTGAGTGTGACGGTGCCGGCCGGTGGCGGCAGGACGATGGGCCCGGCCTGCGCGGGCGCGGTCGCCGCGGCGCAGGTCAGAGCCACTGCTCCGGCGACGACGACCGTGGCCAGTCTTCGCGAACGGATCACTTCGTTTCGTGAACGGGTCACGTCCCCCACCCCCTGCACAGGTTGCGCATGCACATCACGTGCACAGGGGACATCCAACGTCCGCTCAGGAAGCGGGACTTGGCCGCTGGGGTTAACTCTCGGCGACGGCTCGGTGGATGCGCGAAGGGCGGCGCCCGAACCGGACGCCGCCCTGTCTCGACCTCGCTGTACGAAGACCCGCTACGCGGAGAGCTTGGCCAGTGCCGCGTCGATGCGGGCCAGCGTCTTCTCCTTGCCCAGGATCTCCAGGGACTCGAAGAGCGGCAGGCCGACGGTGCGGCCGGTGACGGCCACTCGGACGGGAGCCTGCGCCTTGCCGAGCTTGAGGCCGTGGGCCTCGCCGGCGGCCAGGACGGCCTCCTTGAGGGACTCGGCCGAGGTCCAGTCCGCGGACTCCAGCTTCTCGCGGGCCGTGCGGAGCAGGGCGTCCGAGCCCTCCTTCATCGCCTTCGTCCAGCTCGCCTCGTCGAAAACCGGCTCGGGGAGGAACAGGAAGTCGACGTTGTCGGTGATCTCGGAGAGCACCTTCAGGCGGGTCTGCGCGTGCGGGGCGACCGCCTCCCACCTGGCCTCGTCGAAGTCCTCCGGTGCCCAGGGGGCGAACGGGGCCCTCAGCCACGGGCGGCAACGCTCGGTGAAGTCCTTCACGTCCAGCATGCGGATGTGGTCGGCGTTGATCGCCTCGCACTTCTTCAGGTCGAAACGCGCCGGGTTGGGGTTCACGTCGGCGATGTCGAAGGCCGCGACCATCTCGTCGATGCCGAAGATGTCCCTGTCGGCGGAGAGCGACCAGCCGAGCAGGGACAGGTAGTTGAGCAGGCCCTCGGACAGGAAGCCCCGCTCGCGGTAGAGGTTGAGGGACGACTCCGGGTCGCGCTTGGAGAGCTTCTTGTTGCCCTCGCCCATCACGTACGGCAGGTGGCCGAAGGCCGGGATCTGCTGGGCGATGCCCAGCTCGATCAGCGCCTTGTACAGGGCGATCTGCCGCGGGGTGGAGGAAAGCAGGTCCTCGCCGCGCAGGACGTGGGTGATCTCCATCAGGGCGTCGTCGACCGGGTTGACCAGCGTGTACAGCGGGGCGCCGTTGGCGCGCACGATGCCGTAGTCCGGGACGTTCTCCGGGGTGAAGGTCAGCTCGCCGCGGACCAGGTCCGTGAAGGTGATCGTCTCGTCCGGCATCCGGAAGCGGACGATCGGGGTACGGCCCTGGGCCTGGTACTCCTCGACCTGCTCGGCGCTCAGGTCACGGCAGTGGCCGTCGTAGCCGGAGGGCTTGCCGGCGGCGCGGGCGGCCTCGCGGCGGGTGTCCAGCTCCTCCTGGGAGCAGTAGCAACGGTACGCGTGACCGGCGTCCAGGAGCTTCTGCGCGACCTCTTTGTAGAGGTCCATGCGCTGCGACTGGCGGTACGGCGCGTGCGGGCCACCGACCTCGGGGCCCTCGTCCCAGTCGAAGCCCAGCCAGCGCATCGAGTCGAGGAGCTGGTTGTACGACTCCTCGGAGTCGCGGGCCGCGTCGGTGTCCTCGATGCGGAAGACCAGGGTGCCCTGGTGGTGCCGGGCGAACGCCCAGTTGAACAGGGCGGTGCGGACCAGGCCCACGTGGGGGTTACCGGTGGGCGAGGGGCAGAAACGTACGCGGACGGGTGCGCTAGCCACGCTTGACAACCTTGTTGGTGAGAGTGCCGATGCCTTCGATGGTGACGGCGACCTCGTCGCCGACGTTCAGGGGGCCGACCCCTGCGGGGGTGCCGGTGAGGATGACGTCGCCGGGAAGCAGGGTCATGGCCTCGGAGATGTTGACGATCAGGTCCTCGATGGGATGGATCATCTCGCTCGTACGGCCCAGCTGGCGCTGTTCACCGTTGACCGTGAGCTGGACGGTCAGGTCGTTGGCGCGCTCGAGGTCCAGGTCCGTCTCCACCCAGGGGCCGAGCGGGCAGGAGGTGTCGAAGCCCTTGGCCCGGGCCCACTGCTTCTCGCGCTTCTGCACGTCGCGGGCGGTGACGTCGTTGGCGCAGGTGTAGCCCAAGATCACGTCCTTGACGCGCTCGCGCGGGACCTCGCGGCACATGCGGCCGATGACGACGGCCAGCTCGGCCTCGTGGTGCAGCTCCTGCGAGAAGGGCGGGTACTGGATCTCGTCCCCGGGGCCGATCACCGAGGTGGACGGCTTGAAGAAGGCGAACGGGGCGTCGGGCACCTCGTTGCCCAGCTCCTTGGCGTGGTCGGCGTAGTTGCGGCCGAACGCCACGACCTTGTTGGGGAGGACCGGCGGGAGCAGTCTGACCTTGCTCAGCGGCACCTTCGTCCCGGACAGCTCGTAGTCCGCGAACGGGATGCCCTTGATGATGTCGAGGACGAGTTCGTCCTGCTTGTCGCCCTCGACCGCGCCGAAGGCTACGTTCCCGTCGATGGAGAACCTGGCGATGCGCACGGGATCCTTGCGCCCCTCACTGAGTACCGGCGTACTGACGCCCCAGGTTAACCGGTCGGGCCGCCCGGCGTTCGGGCAGTGGGGCGTGGCGGGCGGGGCTTGCCGGCCCCGGAAGCCGTCCTGTCGGAATGCCGAATTCGGGCGTTTTCAGTTCCGGGACAAAGAGAGCGCGACCGGGAAGACCGTCGCGGTGCGCGATCTCCGGGCCGCGCTCCGAGGGTGCGGTGCCTGCTCGGCTACTCGCCGGCAGCGGCCGCCGCGCCCACCGGGACCTCCATCAGGACGGTGCGCCTCGGGTTGGCCGTCTGGGCAGGGAGGTCGGCGGAGTGCTCCGGCAGCTCCGGCGTCTGCAGTTCCTCGGCGTCCTCGAGGTGGGCCAGAGTCGTGCGCCGCGGGTTGGCTATGTTGCGGAACATCATCGTCGTCTTCACCGTTGTCGTCCTGTGGCCTCGTGTCGAGTGGGGTTGGCAGAGTCGCCGGTCTTGTAAAGCGCCAGGCTAAACATCCAATTCCCCGCCGCAGCCGTGAACTCCCCATGATCTGTATGTGAGTTTGCTCACGAATCCATGGGCAAACCGGTCAATTCCGACCAGCACCTCTCCCCAACGAAACGGACATTGGCTCACTGAAGCCATCATTCCGCTCCTGATCATGGCGACTGGGACACCTGACACCGCAGGGCGACTCGGACAGATACGCCCGTTTTGCTCGGGATCATCTTCCACAGCAGGTAACTCACGCCTCACAGCCCGTCACGTAGGTCACAGCTCGGGACACGGCCCTTGTTGGAGATCCGGCACTGTGCTGGAATTCCACGGACCGCCGCGGGATCGAGCCGGCGCGCAGGGGCGCAACGCAGCGCCGAGTGGCGGTGAGATGGGGGGAACCTGCGCCGGTCACTCCGACCAACGGGGGGCGTATTCAGGGCGCTCTCCAAGACGCCGACACCGTGTCCCTCCGTTAGCGCGGGGGGGTGCCTGGTCCAGAGGTTGCGACGCTAGTGCAGGGACGTTTCAAGAGGGATGGCAGCGCTTCGGCGGAGCCGGAGCCGCACGGCGGGACTGGCCCGATAAAAGGCAGTTCCTCGCCCCAGCACGCCCAGAACCAGGGCCCGGCCCCGTCCGGAGACGGCGGTGCGCGCCCCGGGCGCTCCCGCACGTCCTCCCTGGCGGGTCCCCCCAAGGCCGGGACCACCACGCCGGACGTGAAGTCCGTCAAGACCCCCACCGGCCCGGGTGCACGGGTGGCCCTGCGCAACTGGCGCATCTCCACGCGTCTGGTGTCGCTGCTCGCGCTCCCCGTGGTCGCGGCCACCTCGCTGGGCGCACTGCGCATCAACCAGAACCTGGACGACATCCAGCAGCTCGACAACATGAAGCTGCTGACGGACATGACCAAGCAGGCCACCGAGCTGGCCGCCGCGCTCCAGGAGGAGCGCGACCAGTCCGCCGGTCCGCTGGCCCACGGTGTGACGACGATCTACGAGGTCAAGGGCTACCAGGACAAGACCGACCGGGCCCGCGAGAACTTCCTCAACGCCTCCGAGGAGATCGACGAGGCGAGCAAGGACGGCAACCTCCAGGGTGTCCGCGACACCCTGGTGAGCCTCGCCAACCAGCTGGACGACCTGGCCAAGATCCGCCGGACCGCCTACCAGTCGAAGCAGAACTCGACGCAGACGGTCGAGTCGTACCACCGGCTGATCACCCAGCTGGTCGACCTCTCCCAGGCCATGGCCGAGGCGTCCAGCAACCCGGAGATGATCACGCGCACCCGCGCCCTGGCGGCGTTCTCCACCGCCAAGGAGTACGCCTCGGTGCAGCGCGCCGTCATCGCAGCGGCCCTGACCTCCAGCAACACCACCAAGGGCACGCTCTCCGAGAACGACCGCCTCTACGGCGAGTCGGCGTACGAGAGCGAAGGGTCCGAGATCGCGATCTTCCGCAAGATCTACAGCGCCCAGAACCCGGACGAACTCCTCAAGCCGATCGAGGAGGGCAACCCGACCATCCAGTCCGCGGACCTGTACGCCAAGCGCACCTTCGAGTCCCGCGACGGCCTCGACGGGCTGCCGGCGCGCTCCTACAAGGACTGGGTGGACGACAGCTCGACCAAGATCGAGCAGATGAAGAAGATCGAGCACACGCTGCTCGAGGACATGGAGCAGAAGGCCCGCGAGCTGCGCAGCGCCTCCGAGCGCGACGCGATCGTCTCCGGTGTACTGATCCTCATCGTCCTCGGCATCTCGCTCGTCGGCGCGTTCGTCGTGGCCCGGTCCATGATCCGCTCGCTGCGCCGTCTGCAGGAGACCGCGACGAAGGTCGCCCAGGACCGCCTGCCCGAGCTGGTCAAGCAGCTGTCCGAGTCCGACCCGCAGGACGTCGACACGTCCGTGGAGTCGGTCGGTGTGCACTCCCGGGACGAGATCGGCCAGGTGGCCGCGGCCTTCGACGACGTGCACCGCGAGGCGGTCCGCCTCGCCGCCGAGCAGGCCCTGCTGCGGGGCAACGTCAACGCGATGTTCACCAACCTCTCGCGCCGCTCCCAGGGTCTGATCCAGCGCCAGCTGTCGCTGATCTCCGAGCTGGAGTCCCGCGAGGCCGACCCGGACCAGCTGTCCTCGCTGTTCAAGCTCGACCACCTCGCGACGCGTATGCGCCGTAACGGTGAAAACCTCCTGGTTCTCGCGGGTGAAGAGCCCGGCCGTCGCTGGACCCGCCCGGTCCCGCTGGTCGACGTGCTCCGCGCCGCCGCCTCCGAGGTGGAGCAGTACGAGCGCATCGAGCTGGCCGCGGTCCCGACGACCGAGGTCGCCGGCCGCGTGGTCAACGACCTCGTGCACCTGCTCGCCGAGCTGCTCGAGAACGCGACCTCCTTCTCCTCGCCGCAGACCAAGGTCAAGGTCACCGGTCACGCGCTGCCCGACGGCCGTGTGCTGATCGAGATCCACGACACCGGTATCGGCCTCTCCCCCGAGGACCTCGCGGCGATCAACGAGCGGCTCGCCTCGCCGCCCACCGTGGACGTGTCGGTCTCCCGCCGCATGGGTCTGTTCGTGGTCGGTCGTCTGTCGCAGCGGCATGGCATCCGCATCCAGCTGCGCCCGTCCGACTCCGGTGGTACGACCGCGCTGGTCATGCTTCCCGTCGACGTCGCCCAGGGCGGTAAGAAGCCCGCTCCGGGCAAGCCGGGCGCTCCCGTGTCGACCGGCGGTCCGGCCGCTGCGCAGGCCGCGGCCGGCGCTGCCGCCGCCCGCCGCAACAACGGCGGTGCCCAGGGCGGCGCCCTCGGCAGTGCGCCGGCCGGTGGCGGACGTCTCGGTGCCGGTCCCGCCCCGCGGGGCCAGGTCGGTGCCGCCCAGGGTCCCCGGGCCGCGTTGCCCGGCGCCGGCCAGGGCGGTCGTCCGGGCGCGCCGGGTGGCGCGCGTGGTCCGCAGGGTCCGGGCACCTCGCAGCAGGGCCGTCCGGCCGGTGCGGGTGCGGGCGGCTTCGGCGGCCAGGCTCCGGGTGCCCCGCAGGGCATGCACGGCGCGGGTCCCGGCGGGGCTCAGCAGGACGCCTTCGGCGGTCGCGGACCGGTTCCCCCGCGCGGTGGCGCGGGCGCGTCCGACCAGAGCCGTCAGCCCCAGCTGCCGCCGCGCGGCGGCCCGCGGGCGGAACTGCCCGGCGGCAACCCGCCCTCGCGCACCCCGGACTGGAGCGACAACGCCCAGGCCCCGATGTCGCGCGCCTCGCTGGACACCCCGCGCGGCCATGACGAGCAGGACCCGACGCAGACCGCGCGCATGCCGCGCATCGACGACCGGCAGGGTCCCGGTTCGACCTCGGAGATACCCCGGGTCGACGCGCAGCAGGGCCCGGCCGCCACGGGCCAGTTCCCGCGCCAGGACCTGAACGGCGCGGGCTCCGCGGGCACGGGCCAGTTCGCCCGTCCCGGCGCCGACAGCCTCCAGCAGACCGGTCAGTTCGAGCGCCCCGCCGCCCCGCAGGGCAACGGCCAGTACGGTCAGCAGGACAACGGCCAGCAGGGCAACAGCGGCCCGTACGTCCGCTCCGACGTGTTCGGCACGACGCCGCCCGGGCAGCAGGACCCGCAGAGCACGGGCCAGTTCGCGGCCCCGCAGGCGTACGGCACCGGCTACGACGGCAGCTCCACCGGACAGCACGCGCTGCCCGGCCTCCCGGGTCAGGGCCCGCAGCAGACCGGCCAGTTCGAGCGCCCGCAGCCGGGCGGCCGCGGTGACTTCGGCGCCCAGCGTCCGCCGGCCCCGCAGCGTCCGGCCCGCCAGGAGCCGGAGGCACTGCCGCCGGCCTCGGGTCCGGGCGACGGCCGTACCCCGTTGTACGACACGCTCGAGACCAACTGGTTCCACGGCAGCCAGCAGGAGCGGCCGGACAACACTCCGGCAGCGGCTCCGGCACCGGCTCCGCAGCAGCAGGCGCCCGCGCCCGCTCCCCAGCGCTCCCCCGCCACCGGCTCCTGGCGCACCTCGCCCAACGACGAACTCGTCCGGCAGGCGGAACGCGTACGGCAGCCCGCGGCGGGCGGTGTCACCACCTCCGGCCTGCCGCGCCGGGTGCCCCGGGCGAACCTCGTCCCGGGCACGGCACAGCAGCAACAGCACCAAAGCGGTCCGCAGGTCTCCCGTGCGCCCGATGACGTACGCGGCCGGTTGACCAATCTCCGTCGGGGTATCGCTCAGGGCCGTCAGGCCGGCAGCGGCCAGACCGGCAGCTACCCGAGCCCCACTCACCAGCAGGAGCGTTAGTTGAGTCCGATGAGCCAGGCGGCACAGAACCTGAACTGGTTGATCACCAACTTCGTGGACAACACCCCTGGGGTGTCACACACGGTGGTGGTCTCCGCCGACGGCCTTCTGCTGGCGATGTCCGAAGGTTTCCCGCGGGATCGCGCCGACCAGCTGGCGGCCGTCGCGTCCGGGTTGACCTCCCTCACGGCCGGGGCGTCCCGGATCTTCGAGGGCGGCGACGTGGCGCAGACGGTCGTCGAGATGGAGCGCGGTTTCCTCTTCCTGATGTCCGTTTCGGACGGGTCGTCCCTCGCCGTCCTGGCCCACCCGGAGTGCGACATCGGCCTCGTCGGCTACGAGATGGCACTGCTCGTCGACCGCGCGGGTGCGGTTCTCACCCCGGACCTGCGCGCCGAACTCCAAGGCAGTCTGCTCCACTGACCGGCCCCGGCACCACCCACCTCACGAAAACACCGTCCGGCCGCCACAATCCCCCCACGGCCCCGTCAGACGGCTTGACTGACCGACTTGCTGTCCCGCCCGGAGGATTCATGACCCCGCCCACCGCCTCTCATGATCCGTACGCGGAGCCGTACGGGGACGAGGGCGACCAGCCGCTGGTACGTCCGTACGCGATGACCGGCGGCCGGACCCGGCCGCGCTACCAGCTCGCCATCGAGGCTCTGATCAGCACCACGGCCGACCCGGCAGCGCTGATGGGACTGCTCCCGGAGCACCAGCGCATCTGCCACCTCTGCCGTGAGGTCAAGTCGGTCGCGGAGGTGTCGGCGCTGCTGGCCATGCCGCTCGGCGTGGCCCGGATCCTGGTGGCCGACCTCGCCGAGGCCGGCCTGGTCGCCATCCACCAGCCGGGTGGCGACGAGAACAACGGTGGCGCACCGGACGTGACGCTGCTCGAAAGGGTGCTCAGTGGACTTCGCAAGCTCTGACGCGGGCCGGGCCACCACCTCGGCAAAGATCGTGGTGGCGGGCGGCTTCGGCGTGGGCAAGACCACGTTCGTCGGCGCGGTCTCGGAGATCAACCCGCTGCGCACGGAGGCCGTCATGACGTCCGCCTCGGCGGGCATCGACGACCTGACCCACACCGGGGACAAGACGACCACGACGGTCGCCATGGACTTCGGCCGTATCACCCTGGACCAGGACCTGATCCTGTACCTGTTCGGTACGCCGGGCCAGGACCGCTTCTGGTTCATGTGGGACGACCTGGTGCGCGGCGCGATCGGCGCCGTGGTCCTGGTCGACACCCGCCGTCTCGCCGACTGCTTCCCGGCCGTTGACTACTTCGAGAACAGCGGCCTGCCCTTCGTCATCGCCCTCAACGGCTTCGACGGCCACCAGCCGTACGCCCCCGATGAAGTGCGTGAAGCCCTGCAGATCGGCCCGGACGCGCCGATCATCACGACCGACGCCCGTCATCGCGCGGACGCCAAGAGTGCGCTGATCACGCTGGTGGAGCACGCTCTGATGGCCCGCCTGCGGTAGCACTCAAGTGCGACGTGCCGTACGGCAGTTGTCGTAAACCCCCTCGGAGCCGACTGTGGCCTTTGACACGGTCGGCTCCGGTGTTCATAACAGTTCGGCAGAGGAATCGCGCGGCTTCACCACGCGACGCGGTCGAGCGGTATCACTGCGCTCACAATCGCCCCGCAATTTGACTGGGCTCGCTCCTTATGACCGTTTTATCTGGGGCTTACAAGAGGGCCCCTCAGGGGTTTCCGGTGTTTGGAAGTGCGCTGGTCCACGTGCTGGAATGCCTGAACTGCCCAATAGTCAATGACGTACTCAGTACTCGATGACGAACGGGGCTCTGTGAGACTGCGGCACGACGAAGGTGCCGACCGCCGAGAGGTTGTTGGTCGAGTGAGGCGAAGCAAGAACGGTCCCGAGCCGTCGGCACGGGGCAACTTCACCCCGCCGCCGCGCGCTGCGGCGCCCACCCCTGTGCCCGGTTCGGAGCCGGCGGCCGCACCCGCGAAGAGCGGCGGCCGTTTCTCCCCGCGCAACTGGCGCGTGCCGACCCGGCTGAACGCGATTCTGCTCATACCCGTGGCGGTGGGCCTCGTCATGGGCGGCTTCCAGGTGAAGAGCTCGATCGACACCTGGCAGGAGGCCCAGGACGCGGAGCACACCGCCCGTCTGGTGCGTGCCGCCCTCACCTACGCCGACGCCCTCGAGACCGAGCGCGACGTCACGGCTGCGCCGATCCTGCTGAACACCGACAAGGACGTCGTCACCAAGGCCCGTAAGACGACGGACCAGGCCGCCGACGCCTTCGACGTGGCCGCGCAGAGCATGCCGGACAAGCCCGGTCTGAAGCGCCGGCTGCTGCTGTTCCGCAAGGCCGAGCCGAAGCTGGCGACGCTGCGCCAGATCGCGTACACCAACAAGCCCACCGGCGTGCAGACCGAAGAGGGCTACGTCGAGGTCAGCCACCCCCTGATGGAGTTCGCCAACGAGCTCGGTCTGGGCACCGGCAACATCACCTCCTACGGCCGTACCGTGTACGCCATCTCGCTCACCAAGGCGGCGCTGTCGCTGGAGCGGTCGATCGGCACGCACCTGCTGGTCAAGCCCGGCCCGGACGCCCCGAACCTGGCGACCCAGCGCGTGTCCCTGTCCTCGTACGCCTACCTGGAGCGCATCGCTCTGGAGGAGTACCTCGGCGGTGGCACCGACGCCGATGCGCAGAAGCTCGCCGACGCGCAGAAGAAGATGAAGACGGACGGTGAGGCTCAGGCCGCGGAGGCCAAGCAGAGCAGCCCGAACTACATCCCCCCGCCGTCCAACCCGACCGCCATGGTCTCGGCGCTGGCGACCCTGAAGGACACCAGCCCCCTCACGCGTCAGGCGCTCGCCGCCAAGGGCATCACCGCCAAGAACTGGTTCGCGGTCAACACGCTCAAGTACGACGCCTACCGGCAGATCGAGTCGGACCTCGCCGACAAGGCCGTGAGCGAGGCCTCCGGCATCGCCGACGACGCCAAGACCTCCGCGATCATCACCGGCGCCGTGGTCGTCGTCGCCCTGCTCCTCGCGTTCATCCTGGCCGGTGCCGTGGCCCGCCAGATGAGCCGCTCGATGCGCCAACTGCGCAACGCCGCCTTCGGCATCGCCGAGCAGCGCCTGCCGATGCTGGTCGACCAGCTCTCGCGCACCGACCCGGGCCGCGTGGACACCCGCGTCCAGCCCATCCCGATCACCACCCGCGACGAGATCGGCGAGGTCGCGCGCGCCTTCGACCAGGTCCACCGCGAGGCCGTCCGGCTCGCCGCCGAGCAGGCCCTGCTGCGGGGCAACATCAACGCGATCTTCACCAACCTCTCGCGCCGCAACCAGGCGCTGATCGAGGGCCAGCTGACCCTGATCACCGACCTCGAGAACAACGAGGCCGACCCGGACCAGCTGGAGAACCTCTTCCGCCTGGACCACCTCGCGACCCGTATGCGCCGCAACGGCGAGAACCTCCTGGTCCTCGCCGGCGAGGAGCCCGGCCGCCGCTGGGACCAGCCGGTCCCGCTGGTCGACGTCCTGCGCGCCGCCTCCTCCGAGGTGGAGCAGTACGAGCGCATCGAGCTGTCCGGCGTCCCGGAGGCCGAGATCCACGGCCGCGCGGTCACCGACCTCGTGCACCTGCTCGCCGAGCTGCTGGAGAACGCGACGACGTTCTCCTCCCCGCAGACCAAGGTTCGCGTCACGGCCACCCGTCTCCCCGACGGTCGGATCATGATCGAGATCCACGACAAGGGCATCGGCCTGACCGCCGAGGACTTCGCGGACATCAACCACAAGCTGGCCAACCCGCCGACCGTGGACGCCGCGATCTCCCAGCGCATGGGCCTGTTCGTGGTCGGCCGGCTGTCCGACCGGCACGGCATCCGCGTCCAGCTGCGTCCCTCGGGCGAGCAGGCGGGTACGACCTCCCTGGTCATGCTGCCGGACGCGATCACGCACGGCGGTGGCGCGGAGATGCCGCTGGACCGCGAGGAGTTCACCGTCTCCCAGATCATCCCGGACCAGCAGTTCCAGGGTGAGAGCTTCGGCCAGGTGGCGCCCATGCGCACCGCCGCCGAGCTGGGCTTCGACGACAGCCGCTACTCCGAGGTCCCCGACGACCTCCGCGACCTGGACCCGGTGGGCCGCTCGCTGATGCGCGAGGGACGCCGCGCGGCCCTGGAAGCCCAGAACCACGGCCAGCAGCCGGGTCAGCCGCAGCAGGAGACCCCCGAGCAGCGCTCGTTCCGGGACGGGTACGACGCACAGCCCGGCTACGACGGCGGCAGCACGGGCTACACCGAGCAGTCGGCGTACCAGGAGCAGTCGCAGCAGGCGTACGCGGGTCAGACGTACGAGGAGCAGCAGCACACCTCGTACGAGGAGCCGTACGAGAAGTCGTACGACGACCAGTACTACTCGCCGAACGGCGGCCTGCCGCAGAACGACGGCTTCGCCTCGAACGGCGGCGGCTACCCCGAGCCCGCGTATGCGGAGCCGGCGCAGGAGGAGCACGCGCCCGCGCACACCTCCGCGTCCGACGGATTCGGCTCCTACGAGGGCCAGTCCTACCAGGACGACTGGCCGCAGCAGCCGCAGCAGGACGGTTTCCAGAACGGCTATCCCGCCCAGTACGCTCCGGAAGCGGAATCGTCGCAGGCCGGTGACGCAGGTGAGCGGAACCGCGTAGGCTTCGACCGTCCGGGACCGGCCTCTCCCGCCGCCCACAAGCTGACCGACGCCGGGCTGCCCCGCCGCGGATCCGTCGCGAGCGGTTCCAACGGCTCCGGTGCCCCCAGCGGCCCGGCGCGCGTGCAGCAGGAAAAGCCGGCTCCCGCACCGGGCAACTCCCCGGGGCAGAACGGCGACAACGACTGGCGCTCGGCGAACGACGAGCGGTGGCAGCAGGCCTCGCAGCTCCGGAAGCCCAAGGCGGGCGGGGTCACCTCCTCCGGCCTGCCGCGGCGGGTACCCAAGGCCAACCTGGTCGAGGGCACCGCCGAGAGCACCCCTCAGGGAGGCCCACAGGTCTCCCGCGCCCCGGAGGACGTCCGGGGCAGGCTGAGCAACCTGCGTCGAGGCGTCCAGCGCGGACGCAACGCAGGCAGTGAAACGAACGGCCAGGGCTTCGGTCCTGACAGCACCTACAACCAGGAGCGTTAGTGTGAGCCCGATGAGCCAGGCGGCACAGAACCTGAACTGGTTGATCACCAACTTCGTGGACAACACCCCGGGGGTGTCCCACACGGTGGTGGTCTCCGCCGACGGACTCCTTCTGGCGATGTCCGAAGGCTTCCCCCGCGACCGCGCCGATCAGCTCGCGGCCGTCGCCTCCGGTCTGACGTCCCTGACGGCAGGCGCCTCCCGCATCTTCGAGGGCGGCAGCGTGAACCAGACGGTTGTGGAGATGGAGCGGGGATTCCTCTTCATCATGTCCGTATCCGACGGTTCCTCGCTCGCGGTTCTGGCACACCCGGAGGCGGACATCGGCCTCATCGGGTACGAGATGGCCCTTCTGGTGGACCGCGCGGGCACGGTCCTCACCCCGGATCTCCGCGCGGAACTCCAGGGAAGCCTTCTCAACTAACAGACGAACGGTGCGTTTACGCGTCCCGGGGCCGTAAGGTTTCGGGACGCGGCTCCACACGGATGGGTGCCCGGCAAGGTCGGAGGAGGAGAAAGTGGCAACACCCCCAGGCGGTTCGTCTTCGGGCAACTGGTCGTACGGCCCTGCCCAGGGCCAGGACGACGGTTCGGCGAACCGGTACAACTTCCCCTCCGCCCCGAGCCACCGGCAGCCGTACGCGCCGCAGGGCCCCGGCCCGTCGCCGTACGACCAGCCACCGGCTCCGCGTATCCAGCCGGTCCAGCCCCAGCGCCGCCCCGAGCCGGCGCCGGCTACGGCATCGAACAACCCCCTGGTGCGTCCGTACGCCATGACCGGCGGCCGGACCCGCCCGCGCTACCAGCTCGCCATCGAGGCACTGGTGCACACCACCGCCGCTCCGCACCAGATGCAGGGCCAGTTGCCCGAGCATCAGCGGATCTGCAACCTGTGCCGGGAGATCAAGTCGGTGGCCGAGGTCTCGGCCCTGCTCACGATCCCCCTCGGCGTGGCCAGGATCCTCGTCGCCGACTTGGCGGAGGCGGGCCTGGTCGCCATCCATCAGCCCGGCGGCAACGAGAACGCCGGTGGCCAGCCAGCCGTGACACTGCTCGAAAGGGTGCTCAGTGGACTTCGCAAGCTCTAGCGGCGGTCCTTCCCGCTCCACCACCTCCGCGAAGATCGTGGTGGCGGGCGGCTTCGGCGTGGGTAAGACCACGTTCGTCGGCGCCGTCTCGGAGATCAACCCGCTGCGCACAGAGGCCGTCATGACGTCCGCGTCGGCCGGTATCGACGACCTCACCCACACCGGAGACAAGACGACCACGACGGTCGCCATGGACTTCGGCCGTATCACCCTGGACCAGGACCTGATCCTGTACCTGTTCGGTACGCCGGGCCAGGACCGCTTCTGGTTCATGTGGGACGACCTGGTGCGCGGCGCCATCGGCGCGATCGTCCTGGTCGACACCCGCCGTCTCGCCGACTGCTTCCCCGCGGTCGACTACTTCGAGAACAGCGGCCTGCCCTTCGTCATCGCCCTCAACGGCTTCGACGGCAGCCAGCCCTACAACCCGGACGAGGTCCGCGAGGCGCTGCAGATCGGCCCCGACACCCCGATCATCACGACCGACGCCCGCCACCGTGCGGACGCCAAGTCGGCCCTGATCACGCTGGTGGAGCACGCCCTGATGGCGCGCCTGCGGTAGGACGCGGACGCCCGCACATCTTGACGACGGCCCCTGAACCGTGCGGTTCAGGGGCCGAGTTGCGTTCGGGCTCAGCTTGCGCAGTACGGCATGGTGCGCACGTGTCCGCCGACGTTCTCGTCGTCGGTGCCGAGCAGGGCCTGCGCGGACCCCGGCACGCACTCCACGGCCTCGATCTTGTACCCCGGGAACCTGCCGAGCAGGGTCGCAGAGGCCGCGAGCGTGATCCGTACCTGGCCGGTGGACGACACGGTCACCCGGCCCGCGTCGGTCACCGCGGAGTCGAACGGCCCGTCATCACCGGCGTCCGCCGCCGAACTCACCAGGATGCGGCCGGAGTCGGGCACCGAGATGTCGGAGATGTGCCGCGTCTCGCCGCCGGTCGGGTACGGCGCCCGGTAGGCCCGCCGGGTGACGGTGCCGAACTGCGGCTGTCCCCAGCGGGCGAAGGTGAGCGGCGCCGAGTACAGCGTCGCGGGGCGGTCTGCGCCCGCTCCCCGGTCGGCCCACAGCGCGATCAGGCTGCCGCTTCGGGACACGAGTGCGAAGCTCTCGTAGTCGTCGCCCCGGCCGATGGCGGGCAGCGGCGCGTAGTCGGCCACGGTGGCCGTGCGGCCGGAGACCCGCAGGCGGTACACGATGCCCCGGGCGGCGAGTGCCAGGTACTCCCCCGGCATCCCGGGGATCGCCTCGATCGCCTCCAGGTCGGACGGCTCGGCCCCGGTCCAGGTCATCGGGGTGACGTCGTCCGGGCCGCTCTCCCGGTGGATGAGCCGGGACAGGCGGGGCTGCCCGGTGGCCTTGTTGTCGTGCACGATCAGCGTGCTCACCCCGCGGCCGTCTGCGGCGGGGCCTTCGTACGCGAGTCCGCTGACGCCGCTGCGGGCGTCGGAACCGACCTTCTGCCAGCCGTCGGCCGCACCGGCCGGGGCGGTGCCCAGCACGGTCAGCAGCGCGGCCGCCGCGACGATCCGGACCGTGTGCCGCAACGTCGAGAGTTTCATGGGTGGTCGGGTCCCTTCCCTGTACGGCCGACGCGCGGTCACGCGTCGGCGACAGGTTAGGGATCTTGTTCTGCGACCCCCAACGGCCGATTGGTCCGAATGCCGGAGCGCGCAGGGGGACTTGGTAGGCGTACGACGCAACGGCCCCGCCCTCCCGGAGGAGTGGCGGGGCCGTGGTCACGTGTGAGAACTCAGTGCCAGCTGTGCGGTGCTCGGAAGCCGGGCTCGCGCTCCAGCCGGCGCCAGCCGGCCTTCGCTCGGCCGCGGTGCGCCGGGGCGGCCGGCCGGGCGGCCGCGCGGGCCAGGAGGACGGCCGTGATGGCGGCGACTTCCTCGGGGTCGGCGTGGCCCTTCTCGACGCGGATGTCAGGCGTGTTCATGGATGTCAGTCTCCGTGAGAGAGAGGTCCGCGGGGTTGCCGCGGCGGGTCCGCTCGGTTACTGCGGGGGGTTGCCGTGCTTACGGGAGGGCAGGTCGGCGTGCTTGGACTGCAGCATCGCCAGAGACTTGACCAGGACCTCGCGGGTCTCGGCGGGGTCGATGACGTCGTCCACCAGGCCGCGCTCCGCCGCGTAGTACGGATGCATCAGCTCGGCCTTGTACTCCTTGACCATCTTCTGCCGCATCGCCTCGGGGTCCTCGGCCTCGGCGATCTGACGGCGGAAGATGACGTTGGCGGCGCCCTCGGCACCCATCACGGCGATCTCGTTGGTGGGCCAGGCGTAGGTGAGGTCGGCGCCGATCGACTGGGAGTCCATGACGATGTAGGCACCTCCGTACGCCTTGCGCAGGATGAGCGAAATCCTCGGCACGGTCGCGTTGCAGTAGGCGTACAGCAGCTTCGCGCCGTGCCGGATGATTCCGCCGTGCTCCTGGTCGACACCGGGCAGGAACCCCGGTACGTCCAGGAAGGTCACGATCGGGACATTGAAAGCGTCACACATCTGGACAAAGCGCGCAGCTTTTTCGCTCGCCTCGATGTCCAGGACACCGGCCAGGACCTGGGGCTGGTTGGCGATGATGCCGACCACCTGGCCGTCCAGACGGGCGAGCGCGCAGATGATGTTCCGCGCCCAGCGCTCGTGGACCTCCAGGTACTCGCCGTCGTCGACGATCTCCTCGATGACCTTGGCCATGTCGTACGGCCGGTTGCCGTCCGCCGGGACCAGGTCGAGGAGGACGTCGCTGCGGCGGTCCACCGGGTCACCGGAGTCCACCCGGGGCGGGTTCTCGCGGTTGTTCTGCGGCAGGAGCGAGAGGAGGTAGCGCACCTCGGCGATGCAGGTCTCCTCGTCGTCGTACGCGAAGTGGCAGACGCCGCTGGTCTCCGCGTGGACGTCCGCGCCGCCCAGGCCGTTCTGGGTGATCTCCTCGCCCGTCACCGCCTTGACCACGTCGGGACCGGTGATGAACATCTGGGAGGTCTCGCGGACCATGAAGACGAAGTCCGTCAGGGCCGGGGAGTACGCCGCGCCGCCCGCGCACGGGCCGAGCATCACCGAGATCTGCGGGATGACACCGCTCGCCTTGGTGTTGCGCTGGAAGATGCCGCCATAGCCGGCGAGCGCCGAGACGCCCTCCTGGATACGGGCGCCGGCGCCGTCGTTCAAGGAGACCAGGGGCGCTCCGGCCGCGATGGCCATGTCCATGATCTTGTGGATCTTCGTGGCGTGGGCCTCGCCCAGCGCGCCGCCGAAGATCCGGAAGTCGTGGGCGTAGACGAAGACCGTGCGGCCCTCCACCGTGCCCCAGCCGGTGATGACACCGTCGGTGTACGGCTTCTTCGCCTCCAGGCCGAACCCGGTCGCCCGGTGCCGGCGCAGTTGCTCGACCTCCTGGAAGGATCCCGGGTCCAGGAGCAGCTCGATCCGCTCCCGCGCCGTCAGCTTGCCCTTGGCGTGCTGCGCCTCGGTCGCCTTCTCGCTGGGGCCCGCGACGGCCTGCGCACGGATCTCGTGCAGCTCGGCGACCCGTCCGCGCGCGTCCGTCGGCTCACCGGTCGGCTCACCCGTCGTCTCTTCCAAAACGGTCATGTAGCGACCATACGAAGGACACCAAGGAAAGCGAGCCGTCGACTCCGTACAGTCTCCAGCCCGTTTTCCTGGTACCACTGAACAGAACCACAGAGCCTTGCAGCCCTTCCGACTGCTCAGAGGGCTTCGGCGTTGTGGGGAGCCCACAAAGGCGTCACCTGAGAGCCACCTCACATACATGGGTGGAACATGCCATCCCTGGAGTGACACGGAGCCTCAGACGGCGGTCCGCCGAGAGGACCTCCACGGTGTCGTCGGCCCGCAGGACCGAGCGCACGGGGCGGTCCCAGACGATCTCCAGCGGTGCGCCCGTGCGGGGCGGCTCGCTGACACAGAGCCTAGCGGTGCGGCCCCGGCGCCGGACGAGCACGCTCGCTCCGGCGGAGGCGGTCAGCTCGCCCACCGTACCGGCCTCCCAGAAGGCGGCGGCGGTCAGACCGAGCGAGGGAACGGCGACAGCCTGACGGCGGACGTCGTTGGCGAGCACGCGCAGCCAGTGGCGGTCGGCGGCCCGGGCGGCGACCTCCTCGCGGGCGGCGCCGGGCATCAGGACGTAGACGTACGTGACGTCGGCCGGATCGGTGCCGTGGTCGAGCCAGAGGGTCTGCCAGCGACGGGTGCGCCGCTCGGTCGTACTGCTGGCGTTGATGTCGGACCAGGCGCCGGTGCGGTCCTCACGAAGCGTGCGCAGGGCGCCGCCGCAGGGCAGGATCCAGCCGCCGTGGCCCTCCAGATGGGTCCAGCCGGGGCCGCGGTGCAGGGCCTGGGTGCCGCTCTCGCCGAGGTTGCGGTTGTCCACCACCGTCTCGACGGGGACGCCGTCCGCGCAGCTGATCCCGGCGCCGAGGCAGACGATCGCGTCGGCGAGGAAGAACCAGGACTTTCGGGCCCGGAGCGTCGAGCCGAGCCCCTTCAGATGCTGGCCGACCACCGCGAACTCACCGTCGGTCGTCCCGCCGACCCAGCGGACATCGGGCTTCGGGGCGCCCCACTCGCCGCCGGCCCGGTCCGGCAGGCGCCTGGTCGACACCGTGGTGCCGGGCAGGCGGTACCAGTCCACGGTCGGCCAGAACCAGTCTGTGTACTGATCGGACCGATCGCACCGAGCGGACCGATCAGACCGGCCGCTCGTCCCGGCCGGCCACCAGGTGAGCATCCCGGAGCCGGTGTGCCAGCCGCGCGGGTTCTCGCCGTTGCCGCACTCGTAGTGCGCGATGCGGTCACTGGCCAGGGAGAGTGCGGCGGTGAAGCGGGGGCGCCGGTGGACGGCCCGGTCCATGGCCGGAAAGAGCCGGTGCCCGAGGGGTTCCGGGCTCGCGGGTACGGCCGACTCGGCCACGGCGTGCAGCCGGGCGAGGTCGGCGATCCCGAACTGCTCCGCCGTCAGGAGCGGTGTCACGGTGTCCCGTTCGATCCAGCCCTTGATCCGGCCGTACCACCGCTCCCGTTCCCCCTCGCTCGCACCGCCCGCGAGCAGGGCGACGGCCGCGATCAGGCCCTGGCCGTGGTAGTGGTCGCTGCGCATGACGTGCAGGTCGTCGTCGCGCAGGCAACCCCGGCTGATGGCACGGCCGTTGACGCAGTCCATCACCAACCCGTCGTGGATCAGCGGTGCGTAGGCGTGCTCGACGCTGCCCAGGATGTTCTGCCGGGCCGGGTCGGTCACCTCCCAGGGCGAGCCGGCGAGCAGGGCGAACAGCCGCCCGAGGCCGTCGAGCAGGACCTGTCCGTACGTCCCGGAGTAGGCGACCCAGGTGTGCTGGACGAAGGAGCCGTCGGCGTAGAGGCCGTCGCCCCGGGTGACGTACGGGAAGACCGGTGCCAGGGCGTCCCGGGCGAGCGCGACGCGGTCGCCGGCCCGGCCGAGGATGCCGCGCAGGGCGACGGAGCGGCACAGGTCGACGCGGTTGGCGCCGGTGGAGGTGCCGGAGTAGTCGGTGAGCATCGCGTCGGGGATGAAGTGGTCGACGGCGGCACAGGCGGCCGCGACACGGTCCGCGCCGAGCCGGTCGTACAGGGCGGCCGTGACGTCCATGAGCAGCCGGGGGCTGCCGATCTGCCATTCCCACCAGTTGCCGTAGCGGGTGGTGGCCGGGTTGTAGACGGTGGCGGCGAGGTGGTCGAGGCCGCGCAGCACGTCGGCGAGGAGGGTGTCGTCACCGGTGGAGCCGGTGCCGGGCTGGACGTAGGCCTGGGCCATGGTCCATAGGCGGCCGTAGCTGAACGTGATGCCGGAGGGCGGGTCGAAGGGATGGCCGGGCCACAGGGAGGCGGGCGCGGGGGCCATGGTGGCCCGGAAGTCCCGTGCCAGTGACCCGAGCCGGCCGAGGCGGGAGGCGTACGGTTCGGCGGCCGCGTCGTACCCCGTGCCGAGGGCGATGTCGAGCCAGCGGCGGCGGAGGGTGTCGTAGGGATCGGCGGCTGGGGCCCCGTGGGCCGGGGGTGCCAGGGCAGCGGTGAGGGCGGCGGCCAGCAGGAGCACGCGCCGCGTCGGTCCGGTCGTACCCATGTCGCTGGTCACCGCCCCGGGTTCAGCAACCGCCGCAGTTGTAGTAGAGGACGTCCCAGTGGTTGCCCTCGTCGGCGTAGATGTTGCCGGAGCCGGACCTGTACTGCGGTGCGCCGTCGCCGCGCAGGCCGATGTAGGTGAAGTTGTTCTTGATGTACGACGTGACGCAGGTGTTCTTGCCGTAGTCGAGCTTGTAGCCGTTCCAGTGGGAGTACGTGCCGGAGGCGTGGCCGGTTTCCGTGCCGCCGGTGATGTTGAGGGCGCAGCCACTGGCCCGCTTGAGGGTCTGGGCGCCCTGCGCGGTGGCGAGGTTCAGCTGCTCGAAGGACGTACAGGTGGCGTTGTTCCGGTCGGAGCAGTTGCCCGAGGACGACCAGGTGATGCCGACGTCGCGGAACATCTGGGTGGCGGTGGCGTGGCTGATCTTGGTGACGGCGAAGGCGTCGGTGGCGGTGCCGACGACGGCGACGCCGGGGGCGACGACGAGGGCGAGCGCGGTCAGTACGGAGCGGACCTTCATGACCTTCGTGGCCTTCATGGGGACCCTTCCCTGCGGATGGCCGTGCTTCCTGTGGGTCGGCTGAGCAGGTGGTGCACGCAGATGGTGCCCGAGCGCTCCGCGCGTCCGCCAGAGGGCGTGCCCGGTTACTCCGTGCAACGATGACAACACACTGCGGATGATGTTGAAAATTGAACGGAATGGGTCTACCGTCGGGAGCGTTCGATTCGTTGAACATTAAACCGAGTACCCGACGCGGCTTCCCACCGGAGCTGCGCCCGTCCCCAAGGAGCACCTCATGGGCATCTTCGGCCGCAAGGACAGCACCCCCGCCGCCGCGGCGCCGACCGCCGTCAACCCCGACCTGGCCGCACTGACCGGCGACTACACGCTCGACCCGGCGCACACCACGATCGGCTTCGTGGCGCGCCACGCGATGGTCACCAACGTCAAGGGCAGCTTCCTGGACTTCAGCGGCAGCCTGCACCTGGACGGAGAGGACCCCGCCAAGTCCACCGCCACGATCGACGTCCAGATGGAGAGCGTGGAGACCGGCAACGCCGACCGTGACGGTCACCTGAAGTCCGCGGACTTCTTCAAGACCGACGAGTTCCCGGCGATGACCTTCCGCTCCACCAAGGCGGAGGCCCTGGGCGGCGACGACTACCGCATCACCGGTGACCTCTCCATCCTCGGCGTGACCAAGGCGATCACCATCGACCTGGAGTTCAACGGCGCCGCGAAGGACCCGTTCGGCAACGAGCGCGTCGGCTTCGAGGGCAGGACCGAGATCCTGCGCTCCGAGTGGGGCCTGACCTGGAACGCGGCGCTGGAGACCGGCGGCTTCCTGGTCTCCGACAAGATCAAGCTGAACTTCGACATCTCGGCGATCAAGAACGCGTGACCCTCGCGCATCCTGAGCACGCCCGCCCTCCGCTCCCCCGAAAAGAGAGGGCGGGCGCTCGCGCGTCCTGCCAGGATGGCGCCATGTCATCGGACTACGAGCAGGACGCACAGACCGACTGGGTCCACCTCACCTCGTACGAGAACCTGCCGGGGTGCCCCCGGCCCCCCGTCGTCCTCTTCGCCTGACTGCGGGAGCGCGGCATCGACTGGATGCCGTTCGCGTCGGAGGAGGTGCGGGTCGACCTCATGTGCCGCATGGACGAGGACGGGCACTGGCACGGCACCCTCGGCCTGAACGTGGACGCCCGGGCGCTGTGGCGGCTCGGGCTGCATCCGGACCAGCCGGCCTCCGTCGTCGACGCGCCTCCCCCGCCCGCCTGGTGGCACGCCGCCGGTGAACGTTACGCCCGCCGCTACGGCCGCTGAACCGGCAGCAGGAACCAGGACGCCGCGGGACGGGAGACCGAGGGCTGATCGCCGTGCGGCAGAATCCGCGCGGCGTCGCGTCTCAGAAGCCTCCGCCGAAGTCCCCTCCGCCGCCCCCGCCGCCGTCGAAACCGCCTCCGTCGCCGAATCCGCCGCCGAAGTCCCCGGGGTCGAAGTCCGCTCCGGACACGTCGCCGCCCTCGTAGCCGCCGCTGCCGAAGTCGCCGTAACCGGTGCCGTAGTCGGCCCCGTACGACGGTGTGGCCATCACGCTGCCGAGCAGGGTGCCGACGAGCAGGCCGGGCAGGATGCCGCCGCCGAAGTAGCCGCCCGCCCAGGGGCCGTAGGCCGGGCCCGCGTCCCAGTAGGGGCGGCGGCCGTAGTCGGTGTCGACCTCGCGGATCACCGGGTCCCGGCCGTCGGCCAGACGGGTGGCGTCGGCCGCGCAGACCGGGACCTCGCGGGCGGCGCCGCCGGGCGGGGTCCAGGCGGCGTCGGTGACGGAAGGGCCGTGGCGCGGGTCGAAGAAGCAGGGCGGGCGGCGCTCCGGAAGGGCCCGTCCCTCCCGGCGGGCGGCCAGTTGGGCGAGGGAGAAGCGGCCGTCCTCCAGCGCCTCGGTGACCGGGCGGACGTCCTCCGGTCTGCGGGCCTCGACCATGTACTGCTTGGCCTTCTCGTAGGCGTCCAGGGCCCGCTCGTAGTCGGCGCGCATGGCGTCGTCGGCGCCCGCCTCGGCCGGGTGGAAGTCCAGCCGGTCGAGTTCCTCGCCGAAGGCGGTGATGTCCTCGTCCACGACCACCCGCAGACGGTCCAGGGCGGCCCGCTGCTCCTCGGCGTGGCGGCGGCGGTTGCGGCGGACCAGGGCGTAGGCGCCCGCGCCGCCGGCCACCACGACCGCGCCCGCGGTGATCAGTGCCGTACCGGACACTCCCCCGCCCGAGCCGGAGGAGCCCCAAGATGCTGGGGCGTGGCCGCCCATGTTGGCCAGGGCGTGGTCGGTGAAGTCGGTGAGCTGGGTCTTGGTGCTCTCGCCCTGGACGCTGGTGACGAGGTTCTGCACGGCGCTGCGCGAGAGCACCGAGGAGTCGGCGCGGGCGTCGAAGCGGTCGCCCAGGCGTACGGCGTACAGGCCGGTGACGCCGGTGGCCGTGCGCAGGTCGGAGAAGAGGTTCCGGGTCGGGTAGCCGGCCGGCAGGACCGCGATGAACAGGGGTTTGTTCGCGCCCTTGATCTGTCGGGCGAGCGTCCCGGCGTCGGCGTCGGACAACTGGGCGGAGGCCGCCGGGTCGACGTAGACCGGGCTCTTGCGGAGGGCCTCGGCGATCGTGGAGACGCTGGTGGCCGCCATCGCGCCAGGGGTCAGCACGGTCACGATCACGAGCGTGAGGGCGGCCAGTAGCAGGGCTGGGAGGCTTCGGGTCCGCAGGACGGCCTTCATCCTTCGAAACTACCCGAAACCTCCCAGAAGGGGGCATGCCTTGAGGTCAGGCGAATGGGCTCAGGCCGCTGCCCGGTACGCCTGCGTCAGCTTCTGCACCGCCTTGCCGTACCTGCCGGTCAGCAGCAGATGGTCCGCGTCGGCGAAGGGCCCCGCCACCGCCTCCGTGATCCGCTGCCCCACCTTCTGCTGGACGATCAGCCGCGCCTCGGCGACCAGCTCCCGCCCGGTCCGGTCGGCCCCCGCCCGGTCGGCCGCGGTCGCCGCCAGGGCGAGCGCGCGCAGGGCCGTCGCGCCGCCCCGCGGGACCTGGGTGAGGGTGGTGAGGCCCCAGCCGTAGGGGAACTGGGGGTCGTACGACGCGTCTCCGACGTTGATCGGCAGCTGGGACTCGGACCTGGGCCAGGTGACCGGGAGCTGTCCGGTGAACGGGCGCCTGCCGTAGAGGACGTCGGCCACGCCCTCGCCCTCGGTGCCGGGCAGCCACGAGGCCACGAGCGCGTCGATCCCGCCGAGCCGGTCGCCGACCAGCTGCGGACGCCCGGAGACGATCAGCACCGCACACTTCATGGCCGCGCACACCTTGTCCACGGCGGCCCGGTCGGCGGCGGACAGCTGGAGCGAGTGACCGTTGCCGACGTCGCCGACGCCCTCGGCGTACGGGGTCTCGCCGACGACGACCACGCCGGCGTCGTAGCCGTCGGTCGGTGCGGAGGCGTCCTTGGAGTACGTGACGTTCCCGCCCGCCTCGCGCATGCCCTGGAGGATGGTCGTGCCCTTGGTGATGTTCCCGGAGGAGCCCTGCCAGGTGACGGTCCAGCCGCCGGTCTGGTTGCCGATGTCGTCGGCGTTGGACCCGGCGACGTAGACCTTCTCGCTCTTCTTCAGGGGCAGCAGCCCTCCGGTGTTCTTCAGCAGCACCTGGGACTCGGCGGCGGCCTGGCGGGCCACGGCCCGGTGCGCCGGGGAGCCGATCGCGGCGGCACCGGTCGTGTCGGCGTACGGGTGCTCGAAGAGGCCGAGCCGGAACTTCTGGTTCAGGATGCGGGAGACGGCGTCGTCGATCCGCTGCTCACTGATCCGGCCGGCCTTCACCTCGTCGACGAGGGTGCCGGTGAAATTCTTGTAGCTGTACGGGACCATCATCATGTCCAGTCCAGCATTGACCGACGTACGGACGTGCGACGCGTAGTCGCCGGGGAGCTGGTCGATGGCGTTCCAGTCGCTGATGACGAAGCCGTCGAAGCCCATGCGGTCCTTGAGGACCCCGTTGATCATGTCGGCCCGGGCGTGCATCTTCACCGGGCCCTGCCCGTCGCCGAGCACGTCCAGGGAGGAGTACGACGGCATGACCGTACCGACGCCCCGGTCCACGGCCGTCTCGAACGGGGCCAGGTGGACGGCCTCCAGCTGCTGCCGGGTGACCTTGGTGACGCCCTGGTCGATCTTGTACGTGCCGGTGGTCGAGGAGCCGTACTCGGTGCCGCCGTCGCCCACGAAGTGCTTGGCGGTGGCGAGCACCTTGTCGCCCCGGCTCAGGTCCTTGCCGTTCGCGCGCCCCTGGAGGCCCTGGACGACGGTCTCCATGGCCTCGACCAGCGCGGGGTCCTCGCCGAAGGACTCGTAGGAGCGGCCCCAGCGCTCGTCGCGCGAGACGCACAGGCAGGGTGCGAAGTCCCAGGGGACGCCGGTGGCCCGGACCTCGGCGGCCGTCACCGCACCGGCCTTCTCGGCGAGCCGGGAGTCACGGGTGGCGCCGATGCCGATGTTGTGCGGCATGACCGTGGCACCGACCAGGTTGTTGTGACCGTGGACCGCGTCGACGCCGTAGATCAGCGGGATCTGGAAGCGGGTCGCCTGCGCACGCAGCTGGAAGCCGTCGATCATCTTCGCCCAGGCCTCGGGGGTGTTGGGCGTGGGGGTCGAGCCGCCGCCGGAGAGCAGTGAGCCGAGGCCGTAGGCGGCGATGTCGCCCTGGTTCGTCAGGGCGCCGCGCTCGGCCTGGGTCATCTGGCCGGCCTTCTCCTCCAGGGACATGCGGCCGACCAGATCCGCGACCCGCTTCTTCACGGTCAACCGGGTGTCCAGGTACGGCAGTCCGTGCGCGTCGATGACGATCTGCGGGGTCTCGGCGGGGGCCTTGGCGCCGGTCACCGTGAGCTTGAGGGGGACGGCCTCGGCGGACTCGGCGGCCTTGTCCCTGAGGGTGGGCACGTCGATGGTCCGGGAGGCGCCGGAGGCGGTGCCGGCCGGGAAGGTGAGGGCGCCGGAGACCGGGGTGTAGTCCTTGCCGGGGCCGGCGGTGCCGTCCCCCGTGGCGTAGGTGACGGTGACCGGGTCGTCGAGGGGCTGCGCGCCGGTGGTGCCCACGGTGACCTCGACGGTGGCCGTGCCGCCCTCCTCGACCGGGTAGACGGCCGCGTCGGTGGTGACGGAGGCGCGCAGCGACTGGTCGGCCTTGCCGTACAACTCGACGCCGTCCATGGCGAAGTGGCCCTTGACGCCGACCGGGAGTGTGACCGCGTACCCCCACATCTGCGTCAGGCCGAGGACGTGGTCGATGCCGCCGACGGGCTGGTAGTCCGTGCGGTAGACGAAGTCGGTGAAGGGGATCTCGATCTGTTTCCAGCCGGTGAAGTCGTCGGTGAAGGAGGTCGTCCAGAGTTCCGAGGCCTCGCCGTTCGCACCGCCGTCCTTGATCTCGAGGGGGATCTTCCCGCCGTTGTTCTGGCCGTCCCACCAGAAGCGGATGCCGCGGTGGGCGGACCAGTCGTGGGCGGCCTCGCCGGCGGCGAAGTCGTGGGTGAAGCCGCCGTAGCCGCTGATGTCGTAACTGCCGGCGAGGACCTTGGCGCCCTCGGGGGCGTCGGAGCGGTCGGCCAGCTGGAGGGCCGGCGGATCGTCCGTGTCGCTTCCCCAGGTGAAGATGCCCTCGGCGGGCTGGGAGGCGAAGGGGACCTCGCCCTCGAAGCGGTCGACAGGGGTTGGTGCGGGTTCGTCGGCGGCCCGTGAGACGGCCGGCGACAGTAGTGCGGCGAACAGGGCGGTGCAGACGAGCAGGGCGGTTCTTGGCATGGACCTTCCCTCGACTCTCTGGTTCACTCGGGCTCCCACGGTTCACTCATGACTTAGATCACGTCGTGAGTTAACTAACGGCTCGCAGACCCGTCAAGACGTACCGTCAGGAAGGGCTACGCATCCATGAGGAGAACCCCCCGCGCACTCCGGCTGCTGCTGGCCGGTCTGCTCTCCGCGGCCGGCATCACCGCGGCCACCGTCCCCGCACACGCCGCGGGCGAACAGGTCACCGCCTGGCTGACCACCACCGACGACGCCGGCGGCCGCCACGTGGTCCGCGGCCTGCAGGCCCAGACACCGTTCGCCTTCCAGGCGGGCGCCGGCGGCAGCGGCGAGAACATCACCGTCGACGAGAACACCCGCTACCAGACCTTCACCGGAGGCGGCGCGTCCTTCACCGACACCGCGGCCTGGCTGATGAACAGCAGCGGGGCACTGTCCCAGGCCACCCGGGACGCGACCATGCGCAAGCTGTTCTCGCCGACGGACGGCATCGGGCTGTCGTTCCTGCGCAATCCGATGGGCGCCTCGGACCTGGCGCGGTACGGGTACACGTACGACGACGTGCCGGCCGGACAGACCGATCCGTCGCTCTCCCGGTTCTCCGTCGCCCACGATCTCGCGGACGTCGTCCCGCTGACGAAGCAGGCGCTCCAGCTGAACCCGTCGCTCACGGTGATGGCCTCGCCGTGGACGGCACCGGCCTGGATGAAGGACAGCGGCTCGCTCAACGGGGGCTGGCTGAAGGCCGAGGACTACGGCGCCTACGCCTCCTACTTCGTGAAGTACCTCCAGGCGTACCGCGACCAGGGCGTCGACGTCTCGTACGTCACCGCGCAGAACGAGCCGACCTGCTGCTCGGGCTATCCGTCGATGAGCTGGAACGCCGGCGGGCTGGCGTACTTCACCAAGAGCGAGCTGCTGCCCAAGCTGCAGGCGGCGGGACTGTCGACCAAGGTGCTCGCGCACGACTGGAACTGGGACGTCTACGACTCCTACGCGGCCCAGACCGTGGACGACGCGGTGGTCCGCAGCCACCCCAACTTCGGCGGGATCGCCTGGCACGGCTACGGCGGTGACGTCACCAAGCAGACCTCCGTGCACAGCCAGTACCCGACGCTGGACGCCTTCGGCACCGAGCACTCCGGCGGCACCTGGATCGCCGACCAGCAGCGCGAGGACATGAACAACATCGTCGACTACACCCGCAACTGGGCGAAGTCGGTGACCAAGTGGTCGCTGGCCGTGGACCAGAACATGGGCCCGCACAACGGCGGTTGCGGGACCTGCACGGGGCTGATCACCGTGCACAACGGGGACGGCGCGAGCGGGAGCGTCGACTACACGGTCGAGTACTACACGATGGGCCACCTCACGAAGTTCGTCCGCCCGGGCGCCCAGCGGATCGCCTCGACGGCCTCCTCGTCCGTGCCGAACGTGGCGTGGCGCAACCCGGACGGGTCCAAGGCGCTGATCGCGTACAACGACTCGACGACGGCCAGGACGGTGACCGTCAACTGGGGTTCACAGCACGCCACTTACGCGCTGCCCGGCAAGACGTCGGCCACCTTCACCTGGTCGGGGACCCAGTCCGGCGGGGGCAGTCGGAGCGGGTCCTTCGTGGGCCTCGGGGGCAAGTGCCTGGACGTGGCGGGCGGTGCGAGCGCGAACGGTTCGGCGGTGCAGCTCTACGACTGCAACGGGAGCGCGGCGCAGAAGTGGACGGTGCAGGCGGACGGGTCCGTTCAGGCGCTCGGCAAGTGCCTGGACGTGACGTCCGGGTCGACGGCGGACGGGGCGAAGGTTCAGTTGTACGACTGCAACGGAACCGGTGCGCAACGGTGGTCGTACAACGCGTCTACGGGGGACGTGGTGAACACGGCGGCGAACCGGTGTCTGGACGTCACGGACAACTCGTCGGCGAACGGGGCCAGGGCGCAGATCTGGTCGTGCACCGGGGCTGCCAACCAGAAGTGGAAGCTGCAATAGGGGGAGCCGAACCCGCAGGGGGACTGGGCTGAAACGCGCCGCCCCTCGCCCCCGACCACCAGGGGGCTCCGCCCCCTGGAACGCCGGCCGGGGCCGGTGCTCGGTGTGGTGGCTGAGGGGCGGTGGTTCAGTGGGTGCGGGACGATGAGGGGGACCGGCACGCCGCCGGACGCCCACGCCCGACGTTTCCGATCTGGAGTGCGACATGACCACAGCGCGGGACCTGCTGATCGTCGCCCTGGACGTGCCGTCCACCCGGACCGTGGCCCAGGGGGACCTCTCGCTCGCCCTCGCGGGAGCTGAGGTGCTCGACCTCCTCGAAGCCCAGGCCCTGACCCTCCGGGGCGATCACCTCGTCCCCTCCGCCGAGCGCGTCACCGGTGACCGTCTGCTGGACGAGGCTCAGACCCGGCTCGTGCGGCAGGAACCGTACGAGACCGTCGAGGACTGGCTGTGGCGCCGGGGGCGCGGGCTGGCCTCGGCCTACGCCGACGCCCTGGAGAAGGAGGAGGGGCAGGGCACCGGGAAGCCGCACCACTGGCTGCCCTGGCGCACCGAGCGCACCGCACCCACCGACTCGCCGGCATGGCGCCACGCGAGCGACCGCTGGAACGCGCACGAACCCGTCCTCGTGGACCTCGCGGCGGCACTCGGTATCCAGGACGCGCCGCCGGCCGAACGAACGGACCCCGACGCCACCCCCGACCCGGACACGCTGGAGACCGTCCTGGCCGCCGTCGGCGACGCCCTCACGGAACTGGAGGCCGTACGGCAGCGGCGGCGCATCGAGGAGGACGCGTTCGACAACGTCTGGCGTGCTCCCTGAGGCGGACTACTCGGCCGGCTCGACCCCGGCCCGCAGCAGACCGTAGGTGTAGGCGTCCTCCAGGGCCTGCCAGGAGGCGGCGATGACGTTCTCCGCCACACCGACCGTGGACCACTCGCCCGAGCCGTCGGAGGTGGAGATCAGAACGCGGGTGGTGGACGAGGTGCCGTGCACGCCCTCCAGGATGCGGACCTTGTAGTCCACCAGGTCCAGCTTGGCGAGCTGGGGGTAGATCTTCTCCAGAGCGACGCGCAGCGCCCGGTCCAGGGCGTTGACCGGGCCGTTGCCCTCCGCCGTCGCCACGATGCGCTCGCTCTTGGCCCAGAGTTTCACCGTGGCCTCGTTGGCGTGGCTGCCGTCGGGGCGGTCCTCGACGATGGCCCGCCAGGACTCGACCTCGAAGTACTTCAGGGGCCTGCCCTCGACCTCGGCGCGCAGGAGGAGTTCGAAGGAGGCGTCCGCGGCCTCGTAGGTGTAGCCCTTGAGCTCGCGCTCCTTGACGCGCTCGACCACGCGGCCGACCAGTTCGCGGTCGCCGCCCAGGTCGATGCCGAGTTCCTTGCCCTTCAGCTCGACGGAGGCGCGGCCCGCCATGTCGGAGACCAGCATGCGCATGGTGTTGCCGACCTGCTCGGGGTCGATGTGCTGGTACAGGTCCGGGTCGACCTTGATCGCGGAGGCGTGCAGGCCGGCCTTGTGCGCGAAGGCGGAGACGCCGACGTACGGCTGGTGCGTGGAGGGGGTGAGGTTCACGACCTCGGCGATGGCGTGGGAGATGCGCGTCATCTCGCGGAGCCGGCCCTCCGGCAGCACCTTCTTGCCGTACTTCAGCTCCAGGGCCGCGACCACCGGGAAGAGGTTGGCGTTGCCGACGCGCTCGCCGTAGCCGTTCGCCGTGCACTGAACGTGGGTCGCGCCCGCGTCCACCGCGGCCAGCGTGTTCGCGACCGCGCAGCCGGTGTCGTCCTGGGCGTGGATGCCGAGCCGGGCGCCGGTGTCGGCGAGGACTGTGGAGACGACCGCCTGTACCTGGGCGGGGAGCATGCCCCCGTTGGTGTCGCAGAGGATGACGACGTCCGCGCCGGCCTCCGAGGCCGTGCGGACGACCGCCTTCGCGTACTCCGGGTCGGCGCGGTAGCCGTCGAAGAAGTGCTCGCAGTCCACGAACACCCGGCGGCCCTGCTCACGCAGGTAGGACACGGTGTCCCGGACCATTTCCAGGTTCTCGTCGAGCGTGGTGCGCAGGGCCAGCTCCACGTGCCGGTCGTGCGACTTGGCGACCAGCGTGATCACCGGGGCACCCGAGTCCAGGAGCGCCTTGACCTGCGGGTCGTCGGCGGCCCTGGCGCCGGCGCGGCGGGTGGCGCCGAAGGCGACCAGCTGAGCGTTGCGGAAGTCGATCTCCTGCTGGGCGCGGGCGAAGAACTCGGTGTCCCGCGGGTTCGCGCCGGGCCAGCCGCCCTCGATGAAGCCCACGCCGAAGTCGTCCAGGTGCCGTGCGATGGCGAGCTTGTCCGCGACGGTGAGGTTGATGCCCTCGCGCTGCGCGCCGTCGCGCAGCGTGGTGTCGAAGACGTGGAACGAGTCGTCGAGCTCGCTGGTTGCCGTCTCGGTCATGGTCTCAAGGCTCCTGATTGTGGATCTTCGGTCTTACCGGAATGACCGGCTCCACCGTCCCCCCAATGGTCCCTCGCGCTCCGCTCCCGGCTGCAGGTGGGCCGGAAAACGAAAAAACCCCTCGCGGGTGCGAGAGGTCTGCGCGCGGGTCGAGGACGACGGTGGCCACCCGTACCTGGTCGTACGTGGTGGTCACTGCGGACCGGCGCGCCTGCTGCCAATAATCGTGGCGAACGAGAGCACGGAGGCAGTCTGGCACAGCGCTGCCCCGGCTCACCGACTGTCTCAGGATGCGGTCGTCAGGCGTCCGGCGTGAGAAGCGACTCCGCGAGGAACTCACGGACGTGGTCGATCACCTGCTCCCGGCCCGTGCCGCGCAGACCGACGGCGACATGGATGGAGAAGCCGTCCAGCAGGGCGCGCAGCCGGGCCGCGAAGCGGTCGGCGTCGACCGGGCGGAACTCGCCGCGCGAGACGCCCTCGGCGAGCAGCGCGACCAGGTCGCGGTGCCAGGCGCCCTCGATGGCGGCCTGCCGCTCACGGGCCACAGCGTCGGCGGCAGCGCTCTGCGAGCGGTTCCAGACCTCCAGCCACAGCGTCCAGTGCGGGTCGCGGTGGCCCTCGGGGACGTACAGGTCGACGTACGCCTCCAGGCGCTCACGGGCGGAGCCAGGGCGGGTGAGCAGGCGGCTGCGCTCGGCGCCCAGCCTGCCCTCGCTCCACTCCAGGGTCTGCAGCAGCAGCTCGTCCTTGGAGCGGAAGTAGTACAGCAGATGGCCGCTGCTCATCCCGACCTCGCGGCCGAGCCCCGCCATGGTGAGCTTCTCCAGACCGCGCTCGGCGATCATGTCCATGGCGGCGACGAGAACCTCCTCGCGCGGCGGCGCGTTCCTGCGCGCACGGGCCGCACCGGCCATCTGCTGCTCCTGTGTGTGTCAGACCTTCGGCTGTTGCTGGGTGATGCAGTGGATGCCACCACCACCGGAGAAGATCGTACGGGCGTCCACCAGGGTCACCGTGCGCTCCGGGAAGAGACGGCGGAAGATCCCGGCGGCGATCTCGTCGCGCGGGTCGTCGAAGCCGCACAACACGACCCCGCCGTTGCAGAGGTAGTGGTTGATGTACGAGTAGTCGGCCCAGTGGCCGTCGGCCTCCAGAGCGGTCGGGGCGGGCACCTCGACGACCTCCAGGGCGCGGCCGCGGGCGTCGGTCGCCGACCTCAGGATGCCTATGACCTCCTTGGTGACCTCGTGGTCGGGGTGGGCCGGGTCCGGCTGGTGGTGGGCGACGACCACACCGGGGCGGGCGAAGGCGGCGACGATGTCGACGTGGCCGAGGGTGCCGAAGCCGTAGGGCGGGTAGTCGCCGGTGAGGCCGCGCGGCAGCCAGATCGCCTTCTTGGTGCCGAGGTGGGCGTGGATCTCCGCCTCGACCTGCTCCTTCGTCCAGTCCGGGTTGCGCTCGGGGCCGAGCTGAACGGTCTCGGTGAGCAGCACGGTGCCCTCGCCGTCGACGTGGATCGCGCCGCCCTCGTTGACGAGGTTCGAGGCGTACGTCTGCGCGCCCGCGAGGTCGGACACGTACGCGCCGATCTTCGAGTCGTGTTCCCAGCGGGCCCAGTCCTGGGCGCCCCAGCCGTTGAACGTCCAGTCCACGGCGGCCAGTCGGCCCCGGCCGTCGGTGAGGAAGGTGGGGCCGATGTCCCGCATCCAGGCGTCGTCCAGCTCGCGCTCGACGGTGTCGACGTCCGGGCCGAGCAGCGCCTGGGCCTCCATGGCCTGGCCCGGGCCGCACACGACGGTCACGGGCTCGAAGCGGCGCACCGCGCGGGCGACCGACGCCCAGGCCACGCGGGAGGCGGCCAGGTCCTCGGGGTCGTCGAAGGTGGGGTTGGGACCCGGCCACGCCATCCAGGTGCGCTCGTGCGGGGTCCACTCGGCGGGCATGCGGAAGCCGTCGGCTGCGGGGGTGGTCATGGTGCGGGTCCTTAGAGGAAGTAGAGGCGGTTGAGGGAGACGGACTCGGCGGGCTCGGAGCGCAGCGGGTCACCGTCGAGGGTGACCAGGCCGGTGCGCCGGTCGACGTCGACCGCTCCGGTACGGGAGTTCAGGCGCAGGTCGGCCGGGCCGATGCCCCGGGTGCCGCGCACGGCGACCCTTCTGCGCCGGGTGGGCATCGTGTCGCCCCCCTGGTCCACGGCGGCCTGGGCGACGAAGGCGACGGAGATCTCGGCGGGCGTGGCACCGTGCGCGCCGAACTGCGGGCCCAGCACGAGGGGTTCGCAGGTGTCGGTGGCCGCGTTGGGGTCGCCGGTCACGCCGTACGCCGGGAAGCCGGACTTGAGGACCAGCTGCGGCTTGGCGCCGAAGTACTCCGGGCGCCACAGCACGATGTCGGCGAGCTTGCCGGCCTCGATCGAGCCGACCTCGTGCGCGAGGCCGTGCGCGATCGCGGGGTTGATGGTCAGCTTGGCCATGTAGCGCAGGACGCGGGCGTTGTCGTCGCCCTCCCCGTCGCCCTCCATCGGGCCCAGCTCGGCCTTCATCTTGCCGGCCATGGCGAAGGTGCGGCGGACCGTCTCGCCCGCGCGGCCCATGCCCTGCGCGTCGGAGGAGGTGATGCCGATCGCGCCCAGGTCGTGCAGCACGTCCTCGGCGCCCATCGTGCCGGCCCGGATGCGGTCGCGGGCCATGGCCGCGTCGCCGGGCAGGTCGGTCTTCAGGTCGTGGACGGAGACGATCATGCCGTAGTGCTCGGCGACCGCGTCCCGGCCGAAGGGCAGGGTGGGGTTGGTGGAGGAGCCGATGACGTTCGGGACACCTGCCATCTTCAGCACGTTGGGCACGTGTCCGCCGCCACAGCCCTCGATGTGGAAGGCGTGGATGGTGCGCCCTTCGAGGACACGCAGGGTGTCCTCGACCGAGAGGCACTCGTTCAGCCCGTCGCTGTGCAGGGCGACCTGGACGTCGTGCTCCTCGGCGACGCGAAGAGCCGTGTCCAGCGCCCGCGTGTGGGCGCCCATGTCCTCGTGGACCTTGAAGCCGGAGGCGCCGCCCTCCGCGAGGGCTTCGACCAGCGGGGCGCTGTGCGAGGACGAACCCCGGCCCAGGAAGCCGATGTTGACCGGCCAGGCGTCGAAGGCACTGAACGCGTGCTTGAGCGCCCAGGGCGAGTTGACGCCGACGCCCCACACCGGGCCGAACTCCTGCCCGATGACGGTGGTCACGCCGGAGGCGAGGGAGGCCTCCATGATGCGCGGCGACAGCAGATGGACGTGGGTGTCGACGGAACCGGCGGTGGCGATGAGCCCCTCGCCGGACACGATGGACGTACCCGTGCCGACGACGACGTCGACACCGTCCAGGGTGTCCGGGTTCCCGGCCCGCCCGATCGCACAGATGCGCCCCTCGCGGATGCCGATGGACACCTTGCGGATGCCCTGCACCGCGTCGATCACGACGACGTTGCTGATCACGACGTCACAGGTCTCGCGGACGGCGGCGGCCTTCAGGTGCAGCCCGTCACGGGCGGTCTTGCCGAACCCGGCGAGGAACTCGTCACCGTGCTTCTGGGCGTCCGACTCGACCCGGATCACCAGGCCGGAGTCGCCGAGCCGGATGCGGTCGCCGGCGCGGGGGCCGTGCGTGGCCGCATAGGCGTAGGGGTCGATGTGGATCGACTCGTTGATCTCGCGTCCTTTCGAGCGGCTCATCGTTCGCCTCCTTCCGGCGTGATTCCCAGATATCCGCAGGCAGCGGCCCTGCGCAGTGCCTCTTCCTTCGCGCCGGGCGCGTCCAGCGGCCCGTCGACCAGACCGGCGAAGCCGATCGCGATCCGGGCGCCGCCGATCGGGACCAGCCCGATCTCCGCGCTCTCGCCCGGCCCGAACCGCACCGAGGACCCGGCGGGTACGGCGAGCCGCATGCCGTAGGCCTGCTCGCGTACGAAGTCCAGCCGCGGGTTGGCCTCGAAGAAGTGGAAGTGGGAGGTGACGGAGACCGGCACGGTCGCGGTGTTGGTGACCGTGAGCCGGACGGCCGGCTCGGGCTCGGTGTGCTCGGGGCCCGGCAGCAGCGCGCCCGGACCCTCCTCGCCGGCGCCCGCGCCGATGGGGTCGGAGACCACCGCGAGCCGGGAGCCGTCGTCGAAGACGGCCTCGACATGCACCTCGGTGACGACGTCGGCGACGCCCGGCAGCACGTCCTCGGGTCCGAGGACCGACCGGGCCGCCTCGATGGCCTGCGCGAGCCGCCTGCCGTCCCGTGCGGCCTCGCAGACGGTGTCGGCGATCAGCGCGGTGGCTTCGGGCACGTTCAGCCTGAGACCGCGCGCCCGGCGGGCCCGGGCCAGCTCGGCGGCTCCGAAGAGCAGCAGCCGGTCACGCTCCGTGGGGGTCAGTCTCACGACGCGGCACCTCCTTGCCTTCCCTACGTTTGAGCATCACTCTAAACGCACTATTCACGAAACTGAAGCATTGACCTACGGCCTGGGTTCACGTCACATTGAACGTCGCTCAAACTTACAGAGGCGGCCGTCGAAGGAGACCCAGCCATGCCGATCGAACAGCGCGGTGTCGACACCATCCCGGACGAGGAGCGGACCAGCGGTCCACGAGACCTGGTCTCGATCCTGCTCGGCTCCAACCTCTGCCTCGGGGTGATCATCTTCGGCTGGCTGCCGCCGTCCTTCGGGCTCGGCTGGTGGGCGTCGGTGAGCGCGATCGTGGCGGGCACGGTGATCGGCACGCTCTTCACGGCCCCGCTGGCGCTGGTCTCCCTGCGCACCGCGACCAACCTGTCCACCTCCTCCGGCGCCCAGTTCGGTGTCCGGGGCCGGCTGGTCGGCTCGGTCGTCGGCCTGCTGCTGGCTCTCGGCTACACCGCCCTGACCGTGTGGATCGGCGGCGACGTGATGCTGGGCGTGCTCGGCCGGCTGTTCGGGCTGCCCGCGGACGGGTTGTCGTACGCCGCCGTCTACGGGCTGCTCGCGGCGGCGACGGTCGCGGGCGCGGTGTACGGCTACCGGGTACTGCTCGCCATGTCCAAGGTGCTGGCCATCGGCATGACCGCCCTGCTGGTCCTCGGGATCTTCGCCTACGCCCCGCACTTCACGACCTCGGCGCTGCCGGGGGCGGGCGGCTACCTGCTCGGCTCCTTCTGGCCGACCTGGTTCCTGGCGGCGGTGGCGGCAGGCCTGTCCGGCCCGATCGCCTTCATCACCCTGCTCGGCGACTACACCCGCTACATCTCCCCCGCCCGTCACACCGGCCGGCGTGTCCTGCACGCCACCTGGCTGGGCCTGGTCCTGGGCCTGCTGGTGCCGCAGCTGTTCGGCACCTTCACGGCGTACGCGGCCCGCGCGGCCACCGACTACGCCGGTCCCCTGGTGTCCGCCTCCCCCGCCTGGTACCTGGTCCCGCTGCTGCTGTCCGCCACCGCGGGCTCGGTCGGCAACGCCGGCCTGATGCTGTACTCCATGGGCCTGGACCTGGACGCGATCCTGCCCCGCGCCTCCCGCGCCCGCGCCACCTACACGGTCGCCGTCGTCGCCACGGCCTGCGTCTTCGTCGGCCACTACGCCTGGAACGCCCAGTCCGCGATGACGTCCTTCGTGCTCCTGCTCACCGCGATCGGCACCCCGTGGGCGGTCATCACCCTCATCGGTTTCGTCCGCTGCCGCGGCGTGTACGACGCCGACGCCCTGCAGGTCTTCAACCGCCGCTCACGGGGCGGCGTCTACTGGTTCCGGGCGGGCTGGAACATCCGCGCCACGGTCTCCTGGGCGGCCGGCGCGGCGGTCGGCCTGCTGGCGGTGTCCCTGCCGTCGTACGAGGGCCCGCTGCTGCGGCTCACCGGCGGGGTGGACTGCAGCTTCCTGCTGTCGGGGGCGGTCGGGGGGCTGGTGTACCTGCTGCTGACGGTCGGCCGGGAACAGGCGAGGGCCGCCGCGGAACTCGATCACGAGTCCGAGGCGGCCCTGAGCGCGTAGCGCAAAAGGGGGGCGCGGGGCTGTGTCCGATATGCAGCTGCCGCCGCGTGGGCGCGACCAGCCACGACGGCGCAGCAGACGACAGCCGGCCGATCGCGGCAGTCCCCGCCGAACCGTCAGCCGATACGGTGCATCCAGCCGTGCTTGTCCTCAGCAGTACCGCGCTGGATGTCGAGCAGAGCCTGGCGGAGCCGGACCGTGACCTCGCCGGGCTCTCCGCCCGACTGCTTCCACTCGGCGCTTGCGCGCTTCACCGTGCCGACCGGGGTGATCACGGCCGCGGTGCCGCAGGCGAAGACCTCGGTGAGGGTGCCGTTCTCGGCGTCGCGCTGCCACTGCTCGACGGAGACGCGGCCCTCCTCGGACTCGTAGCCGAGGTCACGGGCGACGGCCAGCAGGGAGTCACGGGTGACGCCCTCCAGGATCGAGCCGGTCAGGGTCGGCGTGATGATCTTGTCTCCGTAGACGAAGTACAGGTTCATGCCGCCGAGTTCCTCGACCCACTGGTGCTCGACCGCGTCCAGGTAGCAGACCTGGTCGCAGCCCTTGGCGGCGGCCTCGGCCTGGGCGAGCAGGGAGGCGGCGTAGTTGCCGCCGGTCTTCGCGTCGCCCATGCCGCCGGGGACGGCGCGGACGCGGTCCTCGGAGACCCAGATCGACACCGGCTTCACGCCGCCCGGGAAGTAGGCGCCGGCCGGGGAGGCGATGACGAGGAAGAGGTACTCGTTGGCCGGCTTGACGCCGAGACCGACCTCGGTGGCGATCATGAACGGGCGCAGGTAGAGGGACTCCTCGCCGCCGTGCGCGGGCACCCAGTCCGTGTCCTGCTGGACCAGGGCGTCGCAGGCCTCGATGAACGTCTCGACCGGCAGCTCGGGCATGGCCAGGCGCTTGGCGGAGCGCTGGAAGCGCTTGGCGTTCTGGTCGGGGCGGAACATGGCGACCGAGCCGTCGGGCTGACGGTAGGCCTTCAGGCCCTCGAAGATCTCCTGGGCGTAGTGCAGGACGTTGGTGGCCGGGTCGAGGGGGATCGGCGCGTACGGAACGAGCTGGCCGTCGTGCCAGCCGCGGCCCTCGGTCCACTTGATCGTCACCATGTGGTCGGTGAAGTGTCGGCCGAATCCGGGGCTGGCCAGGATCGCCTCGCGCTCCGCGGCGGCGAGCGGATGGGCGGACGGCTTGAGCTCGATCGTGGGCGTCGTCATGAGTGGGTGTCCTTCACCGGTTGTAGTGGCGGCCGCAGTACACGCCCGCACGACCGGTGGCCAGTGGTAGGACGTCCGAGCATTCCCTCATAGCGCGGCTCCGCGTTCGATTATCGCGCGGGGCTGCGGGTGGAAGGAATCGGGGTGAATGCGGCCCAGGGTTGATGGTGGCACCCGGCGACCGCATAGGAAAAGCCGCCGGGTGCGGATGCGACCCGGCGGCTTGGGCGGGGCGATGGGGGTGCCCCCACGCCCTTCAGGCAATGAGGGAGGGTCAGCCGGCTACTCGTGCGGCGAGCGCGTCGCCGATCTCGGAGGTGGAGCGGGCCGGCTTGCCGGCGCGGTCGGTGAGGTCGGCGGCGACGGCCGTGTCGATGCGGTCGGCCTCGGCGTCGTAGCCGAGGTGGCGCAGCAGCAGGGCGACCGAGAGGACCGTGGCGGTCGGGTCGGCCTTGCCCTGGCCGGCGATGTCCGGGGCCGAGCCGTGGACCGGCTCGAACATGGACGGGAACTCGCGGCTCGGGTTGATGTTGCCGGAGGCGGCGACGCCGATGCCGCCGGAGACGGCCGCGGCGAGGTCGGTGATGATGTCGCCGAAGAGGTTGTCGGTGACGATCACGTCGAACCGCTCGGGCTGGGTCACCAGGAAGATGGTGGCCGCGTCGACGTGGATGTAGTCGGTGGTGACCTCGGGGTACTCCTCGGCCACCTTGTTGAAGATGTTCGTCCACAGGTGCCCGGCGAAGGTCAGCACGTTGTTCTTGTGGACCAGCGTGAGCTTCTTGCGCGGGCGGGCCTGGGCGCGCTCGAAGGCGTCGCGGACCACGCGCTCGACGCCGAAGGCCGTGTTGACGGAGACCTCGGTGGCGACCTCGTGCTCGGTGCCCTTGCGGATCGTGCCGCCGTTGCCCGTGTACGGGCCCTCGGTGCCCTCGCGGACGACGACGAAGTCGATCTCCGGCTGGCCGGCCAGCGGGGTCGCGACACCCGGGAGCAGCTTCGACGGCCGCAGGTTGACGTGGTGGTCGAAGGCGAAGCGGAGCTTGAGCAGGAAGCCGCGCTCGAGCACGCCGGACGGGACCGACGGGTCGCCGATGGCGCCGAGCAGGATGGCCTCGTGCTGCTTCAGCGCGTCGAGGTCGGCGTCGGTGAGGGTCTCACCGGTGGCGTGGTAGCGCTTGGCGCCGAAGTCGTAGTCCTTGGTCTCCAGCTTCACATCCTGCGGCAGGACGGCGGAGAGGACCTTCAGACCCTCGGCCACGACCTCCTGGCCGATGCCGTCACCGGGGATCACTGCGAGATTGATGCTGCGAGACATGTCGGCACCCTACTCCTCGTCCCAGGGGATGACATGCTCTGTCCGTCATACGGACACCCGTACGGGTCGTCGGCGTCACCCCGTCGGCTGGCGTTCACCCCTGCGTGGCACAGGTGTCGGTCCCCGGTGGCATCTTCCCCGACATGGAGACCCCCGACTTCGGCATTCCGCGGCGGCTCGCGGAGCGGATGAGCATGGCCGAACAGTACGAGTACCTGCACACCCGGCTGGTGCGCCGCCGCACCCTGGTGACGGCCGGCGCGGTGGCGGGCGGCCTGCTGACCGGCTGCTCCGGCGGCTCCGGTGCAGCGGGGCACCCGGCCCCGGCCGCCTCGCGGGTGTCCGGCTCGGTGGTCCGCCCCTTCGGCCGCCATCTGGCCTTCGGCGCCGACCCGAAGACGCAGATGCGGGTCTCCTGGCAGGTGCCGTTCGCGGTGAAGCGGCCGTACGTGCGCGTCGGGCTGCGCCCCGACGACCTCGGCCGGCAGGTCGAGGCCGAGGTGCGCAACCTGCACACGCCCGGGCTGCAAGGGGTGCGGCCGGCGGTCGAGCAGTACTACGTGCACGCGGCCCTGGACGGCCTGAGGCCCGGCACGACGTACTACTACGGCATCGGCCACGACGGCTGGGACCCGGCCGCTCCCGCTCACCGGGCCGCCGTCGCCTCCTTCCGTACGGCACCCGCGACCGCGGAGCGCTTCGTCTTCACGGCCTTCGGCGACCAGGGCGTGGGCCAGGCCGCTGACGCGAGCGACCACCTCGTGCAGCGCCAGAACCCCGCCTTCCACCTGCACGCGGGCGACATCTGCTACGCGGACGTCAACGGCGCGGGACAGACCTCGGACGGCTACGACCCGACGTTCTGGGACCAGTTCCTGAAGCAGAACGAGCCGGTCGCCCGGTCGGTGCCGTGGATGGTGACGACCGGCAACCACGACATGGAGGCCTGGTACTCGCCGGACGGCTACGGCGGCCAGCTGGCCCGGTTCTCGCTGCCGGACAGCGGCTTCGACCCGCACGGGACGCCGGGCGCCTACGCCTTCACCTACGGCAACACCGCCTTCGTGGCGCTGGACGCCAACGACGTGTCGTACGAGATCCCCGCCAACTTCGGGCACAGCGGCGGCCGGCAGACCAAGTGGCTGGACGCGACGCTGGGCGAGCTGCGCGCGGCGAAGGGCGTGGACTTCCTGGTCGTCTTCTTCCACCACTGCGCGTACTCCACCTCGCAGCACGCCTCGGACGGCGGGGTGCGGGCGGAGTGGCTGCCCCTGTTCGCCAGGCACCAGGTGGACCTGGTGATCAACGGGCACAACCACGTCTACGAGCGCACGGACGCGATCAAGGACGGACAGGTGGGCCGGGCGGTGCCGGTCGGCGGCTCCACCGACCCCGCGCGGGACGGGATCGTGTACGTCACCGCGGGCGGCGGCGGCCGGGACCTGTATTCCTTCCCCTCCGGCGTCAGGGACAGCTACGAGGGTCACGTCACCCGGCACGACGCGGTGGAGACCTTCCACTGGGCCAAGGACAAGGAGCGGGCGCCGGAGTCGGCCCCGTGGTCCCGGGTGCGGTACACCGGCTTCTCGCTGCTCGCGGTGGAGGCGCGGCCGGGTCCGTCACCGCGGCTCACGGTGTCGGCGCTGGCGCAGGACGGGCGCCGGATCGACCACTTCGAGGTGCGGCGCGGCGGGTGAGACCGCGCCGCACCCCACGGGGTCTCCCCCGCCCGAGCGAAGCCGGGCGGGGGAGGGTGCGGCTCCCGGATCAGTGGCGGCTCAGTGGCCGGTCTCGCCGCCGTTGTCACGGCGGTCGAGGGCGCGCTGGAGGGCGGCTGCGGCGTTCTTGCGGTCGGACTCGCTCGTGCGGGACACGTGGCGGACTCGGCGGCGGATGGTCGTCTCGGCCATGGGAAATCGACTCCTTCGGCAACAACGGAGTGCGGATGAGGGGTTACGAGACGCCGGGGGCGGGGGGCGGGCCGCAGGGGTTGCCTGCTCGGGCCCGGCTCACGACCGCCATTCGCTTGATCGAGCGAGACGTTCGGCTCCTACAAAACTAAGGGAGCAGGCCGCGCCTGTCTGCACAATTACTCGGACTTCCTACTATCTGAGACGGTGGAACGTGTCACACCGCCGTGACCTGCGGCTTCGACGCACGCGGGTGAAGGGAGCGCAGTTCCCGGACGAGCGCCCGAACGGCGGAGGCCGCGGCCAGTTCCGGGGTGGTGACGTAGCCCACCGAGCGGTACGGCCGCTCGGGTCCGAGGTCGGTGACCGCCACGGAGGGCGGGACCGCGGCCAGGGAGAGCGCGGGCATGATCGCCATACCGAGGCCGCTGCTCACCATCGACAGCACCGCCCCGTCGTCCTCGGCGCGCACGGTCGCAGCCGGGATCCAGTCCTGGGCGGCCCACCAGTCGCGGGTGTAGGAGCCGCAGTTCTCCATCCAGTCGACGAGCGGGAGGGTGCGCGGGGCCGGGTGTCCGGCGGGGTGCACCAGGGAGTACGGCTCCTCCAGCAGGACGTCGCCGACCATCCCGGCGGGCACGGGCGAGCCGTCGCCGAGGGTCGCGATCCCTAGATCGGCCCGCCCTTCGGCGACCTCGCCCGCGGTGCCGGGGCCCAGTTCCCGTACGACGGTGACGCTCACCTCGACACCCGGGTGCCGCAGCGCGAGCCGCTCCAGGGCGGGCGGCAGCAGATGCAGGGCCGCGCTGCGGAAGGCGGCGATGCGCAGCGGTCCGGTGATCTCGCCGGTGTCCGCACCCCGGGCGTCGGCGGTCAGTGCCTGGAGCATCCGCAGCACGCGACGCGCGTGGGCCGCCGCCCGCTCCCCCGCGGGCGTCGGCCGGGCACCGAACCGGCCGCGCTCGAAGAGGACGACGCCCAGCTTGCGTTCGATGCCGCGCACTGCGTGGGAGACGGCGGACTGGGTGGCCCCGAGCCGGACGGCCGCGGCCGAGAAGGCGCCCTCCTCGGCCACGGCGACCAGAGTCCTCAGCTCCTGCGGGGCAAGGTCGGCTGCTGTCATCCGGGACTCCCACCTGCTGCCATGAGGGCGGCTCATGGATCGCCGCGTTCCATGAGCCCAACCCTCTGCCCGGCCCCGGCATTCCTGCCTACGGTCGCCTGCCATGACCGAGATCGCGCTCACCGTGCAGCAGACCGCCCGCCCGCCCGGCTTCCCGACCCCCCGCCACTTCCGCTTCGCCGAGTCCCCCGTACCCGAACCGGCCCCCGGCACGGCCCTGCTGGAGAACCTGTACTGGTCCGTGGACCCCTACCACCGCGAAATGATGGACGGCGACTTCGCGTTGAACGCCCCGCTGGAGGGCCGCACCCTCGGCCGGGTCGTCGCCTCCCGCACCCCGGCGCTCCCCGAGGGCGAGATCGTCTTCCACCGGCAGGGCTGGCGCACCCACTCCGTGGTGAGCCCCGAGGAGGTCCGGCGGCTCCCGCACCACCCCGGCGTGCCGCTGTCGGCGTACCTGAGCGTGCTGGGCGGCACGGGCCTGACCGCGTACATCGCCCTGACCCGGATCGCCCGGCTGCGCGAGGGCGACGACGTGTTCGTCTCCGGCGCGGCGGGCGGGGTCGGCACGGCCACGGGCCGCTTCGCCCGGCTGCTGGGCGCGGGCCGGCTGATCGGCAGCGCGGGTTCGGAGGAAAAGGTCAAGTACCTCACGGACCAGGTCGGTTACGACACCGCCTTCGACTACCACGCCGCCCCGGTCCCCGAACTCCTCACCGCGGCCGCCCCCGACGGCATCGACGTCTTCGTCGACAACGTCGGCGGCGACCACCTCGGCGCGGCGATCGGTGCGCTGCGCGAGCGGGGCCGGGTGGTGCGGGTCGGCACGATCAGCCAGTACAACACCCCGGACGCCCCGCCGGTCGTGTTCGACCACGCGGACGTCGTGGAGAAGCGCCTGCGTATCGAGGGCTTCCTGGTGAGCGACTACCGCGACGCGCAGGAGGAGTTGTACGACTTCGCCGTGCCGCACCTGCGCAGCGGGGCGCTCGCGCCGGACGAGACGGTGGTCGACGGGTTCGAGCTGATCGTGGAGGCGTTCCTGCTGATGCTGCGGGGCGGCAACACGGGGAAGATCCTGATCCGCAAGGTCTGATGCAGGCCCTGCCGAACCGTCACACCACGTCCCCGTCACGCCAGTCGAAAACCAGCTCGTGGTCCGGATCGAGCGGGCCGGCGAGGGCGGGCCGCAGATAGACGTCCCCTTCCTCCTCCGGCAGACGGATGATCCCGTCCGGCGAGAGGGCGTGCACGCGCCCGCTCCACTGCTGCCAGCCGCGGGCCGTGTACAGCGGGGCGCCGTCCTCGCTCGCGGAGAGCGCCCCGAGGTCGTAGGCCCGGTCGACGATCCGCTCCAGCGCCCCCATCACCTGCCCGCCCAGTCCGGTCCGGCGTACGTCGGCCCGCACCGCGACGGCCTCCACGTATCCGGCGCGCAGCCAGCGCCCGCGGTGGCGTATCCGCCGCATCACGACGGAGCCGTGCGCGGCGAGCCCGGCACCGTCATGGACCAGGGCGTGCAGGCCACCGAGCCCGTGGTCCCAGTCCTCGTCGGAGAAGCCCCCCTCGAACGCCTCGTCCAGCAGGGCGCGGGCGGCGCGGAGGTCGGCGGGGTCGAGGTCGGCGGTGTGGGCGACGTGCGGTCGGAGGGGCATGAGATCAGGCTAGAGCGCGCCCGCCACCGCTTTCCGGAAACCGTCCGGGTCCTCCGACCACGGCAGGTGGCCCGCGTCCGGGAGGATCACCCGGCGGGCGTGGGGCAGGGCCTCGGCGAGGGAGTCGACGGCGGTGCGGGGGCGGATGTCCCGGGCGCCGTCGACGATCAGCACCGGCACGTCGAGGGCCCGGCAGGCGGTGGCCAGCTCGGGGGTGCCCCAGACCCGCTCGCGTTCCTCGTTGAGCGCCCTGCTGCAGGCATGGTTGATCCCGAACCACGGGTCGGCCATGCGCCCGGCCGGCTCCAGCGCCCGCTCACGGTCCTCGAACTCCACGGACCACTGGAGGACCGCCCGCTCCCGCTCCTCGTCCGCCGTGCGCTCGCTGCGGTCGGTCAGCTCCCGCCAGCGGGAGAGCCGTTCGGGGTGGTCGGCGAGGCGGGTGCGGAAGGTGTGGTGGTATCCGGGGTGCCAGTCGGCGTCCGGACCGATGCCCGTGCCCGAGACGTACACCAGCGCGCTCACCCGGTCCGGATGCGCCAGCGCATGGCTCAGCGCCAGCTGCGCGCCCCAGGAGTGGCCGAGCAGTGCCATCCGCTCCAGCCCGAAGTGCCGTCGTACGGCCTCGAGATCCGCCACGAACCGCTCGCTCGTCCACGGCCCGTCGCAGCGCTCCGAGCGCCCGCAGCCGCGCTGGTCCCAGCGGATCACCGGGGTGACGTCCGCGAGCAGCCCGGCCACCTCGCCGAACATGTCCCACAGGCCCGGCCCGCCGTGGCACAGCACGAGCGGGTCACCCGCGCCGCCCGAGCGCTGCGCCCACAGCCGTACCCCGTCGTCCGCCGTCACCGTCATGGGTCCAGTGTGGCGGACGGGGAGTTGGAAACGGGCCGGGAGGCCTGCTCGGATGTCAGGCTTCCCGGCCCGTAGCTGGGGGGCTGGTCAGCCCATGTGCGGGTACGTGTAGTCGGTCGGCGGGACCAGCGTCTCCTTGATGGCGCGGGTCAGGGTCCAGCGCAGCAGGTTCTGCGGGGCGCCGGCCTTGTCGTTGGTGCCGGAGGCGCGGCCGCCGCCGAAGGGCTGCTGGCCGACGACGGCGCCGGTCGACTTGTCGTTGATGTAGAAGTTGCCGGCCGCGTAGCGGAGCTTCTCCATCGTGTGGGCGGCCGCGGCACGGTCGTTGGAGATGACCGCGCCGGTCAGGGCGTAGTCGGAGACCGACTCCATCTGGGCCAGCATCTCGTCGTACTTGTCGTCCTCGTAGACGTACACACCGAGGACCGGGCCGAAGTACTCCGTCCGGAAGATCTCGTTCTCCGGGTCGGTGGACTCGATGACGGTCGGGCGGACGAAGTAGCCGACCGCGTCGTCGTAGCTGCCGCCCGCGACGATCGAGCAGGTCGGGTCCTCCTTGGCGCGGTCGATGGCGGCCTTGTTCTTGGCGAAGGCACGGTCGTCGATCACGGCGCCGACGAAGTTCGACAGGTCGGTGACGTCACCCATGGTCAGGTAGTCGACCTCGGCCGCGAACTCCTCCTTGAAGCCGGAGTTCCAGATGGAGGCCGGGACGTAGGCGCGGGAGGTCGCGCTGCACTTCTGGCCCTGGTACTCGAAGGCACCGCGGGTCAGGGCGGTCTTCAGGATCGCGCGGTCGGCGCTCGGGTGCGCGACCAGGAAGTCCTTGCCACCGGTCTCGCCGACCAGGCGCGGGTAGGTGCGGTACTTCTCGATGTTGTTGCCGACCGTCTTCCACAGGTACTGGAAGGTCTTGGTCGAGCCGGTGAAGTGGATGCCCGCGAGGTCTCGGTGCTCCAGCGCGACCTTGGAGACCTCGATGCCGTCACCGGTGACGAGGTTGATGACGCCCTTGGGCAGACCGGCCTCCTCCAGGAGCTGCATCAGCAGCACGGCGGCGTGGGTCTGCGTCGGGGACGGCTTCCAGACCACCACGTTGCCCATGAGGGCGGGCGCGGTGGGCAGGTTGCCCGCGATGGCGCTGAAGTTGAACGGCGTGATCGCGTAGACGAAGCCCTCCAGCGGGCGGTGGTCCATGCGGTTCCACACGCCCGGGGAGTTCGCCGGGGGCTGCTCGGCGAGGATCTGGCGCGCGTAGTGGACGTTGAAGCGCCAGAAGTCGACCAGCTCGCAGGGGGTGTCGATCTCGGCCTGCTGGACGGTCTTGGACTGGCCGAGCATGGTGGAGGCGGCGATGGTCTCGCGCCACGGGCCGGCCAGCAGCTCGGCCGCGCGCAGGATGATCGCCGCGCGGTCGTCGAAGGACATGGCGCGCCAGGCCGGCGCGGCGGCCAGGGCCGCGTCGACGGCGTCCTGGGCGTCCTGCTGGGTGGCGTTGCGGAGCGTGCCGATGACGGCCTTGTGGTTGTGCGGCTGCACGACCTGGAACGGCTCGCCGCCGCCCATGCGCTTCTCGCCGCCGATGGTCATCGGCAGGTCGATCGGGTTCTCGGCCAGCTCCTTGAGCCTGGTCTCGAGGCGGGCGCGCTCGGGCGAGCCGGGGGCGTAGCCGTGCACCGGCTCGTTGACGGGGGTGGGGACCTGGGTCACAGCGTCCATGGGTTACCTCTTCCGAGTGATTCCCGGGCTTCAGCCGGGCGTAGCTGAAGCGGTTGCGTATGGTGAGCAGCGGTCAGGGCTTGACCGTCACGCACTCGCCGCGGCGAGTTCGCGAGAAGCCCCTCGAGGGCGGAGTCACGAGATCCGTAACTCCTTTCCGGATCCGGGTCCGGCTCAGCCGGCCACGGGGCGGCGGCTGTCGATTTCCGAGCACTGCTCGGCGACGGACAGCCGCGGCTCATCCAGCGCATCACCCCTTGCTGATCATCGAGCGGACGAAGAACCGCAGGTTGGCCGGCTTCTCCGCGAGACGGCGCATGAAGTAGCCGTACCAGTCGGTGCCGTAGGCGGTGTAGACGCGCATGCGGTGGCCCTCGGCGGCCAGCCGCAGGTGCTCCTCGCCGCGGATGCCGTAGAGCATCTGGAACTCGTACTCGTCCAGTTTGCGCCCGGCCTGGTGCGCCAGCTCCTGGGCGATGGCGATGAGACGCGGGTCGTGGGACCCGATCATCGGGTAGCCCTCGCCCTCCATCAGCGTCTTCAGGATGCGCACGTAGGCCTTGTCGATCTCGTGCTTCTGCTGGTAGGCGACCTCGGCGGGCTCCTTGTAGGCGCCCTTCACGAGGCGGACGCGGCTGCCGGCCGCGGCGAGGCGGCGGGCGTCGGCCTCGGTGCGGAAGAGGTAGGCCTGGATGACGCAGCCGGTCTGCGGGAAGTCCTTCCGCAGCTCCTCGTGGATGGCGAACATCGAGTCCAGGGTGGTGTGGTCCTCGGCGTCGAGCGTGACGGTCGTACCGATGGCGGCGGCGGCCTCGACGACCGGCCGGACGTTGGCGAGGGCCAGCTCGTGGCCGCCCGGAAATGCAGGGGCGGGCCCGGAGAGCCCTCGGTCGAGGGCGGTGGTGGGCGACGGGAGGGACTGTCCGAACATGGACAGCTTGACGGACATCTCGACCTTCTCGCCCAGCTCCAGCTCGCGCAGCCGGTCGATCAGCTCCAGGTAGGCGTCCCGGGCGGCGCCGGCCTGCTCGGGAGTGGTGATGTCCTCGCCGACGACGTCCATCGTCAGCTCCAGGCCCTGGGCCGTCAGGTCCTTGATGATCGGGACGATGTCGGCCACGGTCTCGCCGGGGATGAAGCGGTCGACGACCTGCTTGGTCACGGGGGCCGCCGAGATCAGGCGACGCATCCGGTCGCTGCGCGACGCGGCGAGAATCACGGGACCCAGCACGGGGCACCTCCACAACAAAAGCACCAGAAGACGGCCGACACCCCACGATTCGGGTACGGCACGGAGAACCACCGTGAAACCTAAGGATCTCTCCGATCGTCGGCCATCGACAGCTGTCACGCATCCGTGCCCTGGATCTCAGACAGATGTATGAAGACGGCGCGGAAATGCGCGAGAATGCCCGAGTGGCGGCGGATTACAAAGGTGACTACCAGGAGCTGGTGGACGAGATCTCGGAGCTGCTGGGGGCGCCCGCGACCCTGGAGAACCGGGACTTCGAACTGATCGCCTTCGGGGCGTACGACAGCGAGGGCGACCTGGATCCCTCGGCGCTGGACCCGGTGCGCACCCGCTCGATCCTGACCCGGCGCTCCACGGCGACGGTGCGCACGTGGTTCGAGGGCTTCGGCATCACGCGCGCGACGGGACCGGTGCGGATCCCGCCGACGCCCGAGGCCGGTGTCTACCGCGGCCGCATCTGCCTGCCGGTACGCCATCGAGGTGTCGTCCTCGGCTACGTCTGGCTCCTGGACGACGATCCCGGTCCGACGGACGCGCAGCTGGCCGCCGCCATGGGGGTGACGGTCCGGATCGGAGCGCTGCTCGCGGACGAGGCGCAGGCGGGGGCCGGTCTGAGCCGGGAGCTGCGGGCGGTGCTGACCGCGGAGCGCGGCTGGCAGCGGGACATGGCGGTGGTGGAGCTGCGCACCGCCCTCGGCCCGCGCGCGGACGGCCCCCACACGATGGTCTGTGTCGCTCCCTGGCCCTCCGCGGACCCGGAGGAAGCCCCGTCCCCGCGTACGGTGCCGCACGCCACCGCCCTGTGCACGCTGCCATGGGGGACAACCGGTCAGAGCCTCGCGATCCTGGTGCGGCTGCGCTCGGCGGATGTGCCCGCACCCGCGCTGACGGCGGCCGCACGGCTGCTGAAGGAGGCGGAGGGGACTCGGGGACGCCCGGCCACGGCCGCCGCCGGAGTCGGCGAACCCCGCACCGGCCTCGCCGAGCTGGGCGCCGTCTGGCAGGAGGCCTCCGCCGCCGCGCGGGCCGCGCTGGCCGAGCCGCGGTTCGGGCCCGTCGCCGAGTGGGGGCGCATCGGGCCGTACCGGCTGCTGACCGCGCTGCCCCCGGAGTCCGTCCACGATCCCGTGGTCGGCCCGCTTCTCTCTCCCGCGCACCAGGAGCTGGCCCGCACCGCCGAGGTCTACCTGGACCGCGCGGGTCAGGCCGGCCGCGCCGCCGCCGAGCTGGGCATCCACCGGCAGACCCTCTACTACCGGCTGTCCCGCGTGGAACAGCTGACGGGTCTCGACCTGGACGACGGCGAGGACCGGCTGCTGCTGCACATGGCGCTGAAGGGGGCTCGGCTGTAGGACAGCCGAGCCCCTCAGGGCATCAGCGGCACTGTCCGGACCGGGGACCTTGCACGGTGTTGCCGCTGTGGTCCAGGGCCGGCTCGTTGCCGCCGCAGTACAGCGGGCCGTCGACCTGGTTGCCCTCGAACGCGGGCGTGTCCTCACCGGGCAGCAGCCCGCTGCCGCTGTTGTCGGTGATCCGCACCGCGCCGGTCACCGTGTTCCCGTCGGCCCCGACGCCGCCGGTGTTGGCGTCCAGGGTGAGGGGACCCCGCACGACGTTGCCCGGACAGGCCGTCGCAGCGCCGCCGATCCGCACGAAGCCGCCGCTGCGCCTGACCGTGAGCGGCCCGGCGAGGGTGGACCGGCAGACACTGAGGGCCAGGGCTCCGTCGGCGGTGACGGGTCCGTTGATCCGGGCGTCCGAGACGGCGAGCGAGCCGCCGGGCTGCACGGTGACCTTGCCGTCCTGGCTTCCGCCGGAGGCGATGCAGATCGCCTGGCCGGCGGCGACGGTCAGGACGCCGTGGTGGTCCGTGTCGAGGCAGGGCCGGCTGAACCCGACCGTGAGATCCGCGGGCCTGTCGGTCGTGCTCGGGGTGAAGTCGGGATCGCCGTCGTAGGTCGCGGTGATCGCATGGGAGCCGGGCCGCAGCCCGCTGGTGGTGAAGCGGGCCCGGCCGTTGCCCAGCGGCACGGTCGCCAGCGGGGTCGGGCCGTCGGAGAAGGTCACCGTGCCGCCGGGGGTACCCGTGTTCGCCGGGTCGACGGCTGCGGTGAGGGTGACGGGGTGACCGAACAACGGGGTGGAGGTGTCCGGGGAGAGCGAGACGGAGGTGCCGTAGCGGAAGGAGACGATCGCCTTGCCGGCACCGTGGTTGACGCCTTGCAGGAGCTGGACCCCGGACGCGTCCGGTGTCGCGTAGCTGCTGCCGCCGCCCCCGCCGGCCCCGTACAGGTTGCCGGGGTTTCCGCCGCCGGAGCCGCCTCCGCCGCCGAAGTAACCACCGCCGCCACCACCACCGCCGTTGCCGCCCCGGGCACCGTTGCCGCCGGGGCCTCCGCTGCCGGGGTTGGGCAGACCGGTGTTGGGGTCGGTGTCGCTGCCGACGCCTCCGGGGCCGCCGAGGGCGGAGTTGGGGCTGCCGGTCCCGGGCGCGCTCCGGCCTCCCCCGCCGCCGGCGACGCCGGACCCGTCAGGGCCGCCTCCCTGGCCGCCGTCCTGGCCGGCCGGTCCTCCGCCGTCCCCTCCCCGCAGCAGGGGGCCGCCGTTGCCCGCGCCTCCGCCGCCGCCGGCCACCAGGACCCGGTCCGCCGAGCCGAAGCCGCCCACCCGCACATCGGAGGCGCCGCCGCCGGAACCGCCACCGCCGTGGGCTCCCCCGCCGCCGGATCCGTGGCCGAATCCGCCGGGCCGGGCGAACTCGCCGTGCCGGGAGGTGCCCGGGACGCCGGCGGCTCCCACGGTGATCTGGAGCCGGTCGCCCGCGGTGACGGCCAGCCGTGCCCGGGTCTCACCGCCGAGTCCGCCCGGTGCTCCGGTGTTCGGCGGGTTGGGGGCGACGAAGCCGGCCGCGCCGCCGCCCTCGGCGCCGTACAGGTCGACGGTGAGGGCGCTCACCCCGTCCGGCACGGTGAAGGTGTCCGTACCGGACCCGCTGTACGTGCAGGTGGGCGGGGCGGTGGTGAACAGTCCGCCGGCGCCGCAGGGCGACGCGGCGGCGGAGTCGGCGGGACCGTCCGGTACGGCGGCCCCGGCCGGCAGTGGCGCGAGGACCGCCACGACGAGGCCGGCCGCGCCGAGGGCGGGCAGGAGCTTGGTACGCAGGAGGCTCAACGGGGTTCCCTCTGGGAGGAGTCGGATCGGCGGGGGAGGCGGCGCGGCTCAGACCCCGTCGTCGGCGCAGAGCGCCCAGACGTCGGAGTAGGTGCTCGGCGAGCTGCCGCCGCCGGTGTGCGTGGAGGCGGTCCAGTACGCGGCCGTAGTGGTGCCGTCGCCGACCGGGGCGCCCCCGTGGTCGCTGGGGTAACTGCCGTTGAGGTGGTCGCCGACGGAGCCGGGACCGGTGAAGTCGGTCGTGGTGACGCTGCCTCCGCTGATCGCGGCGCCGCCGCTGACGAGCTTGCCGTCACCCCCGCCGCAGCCGACGGTCACGGTCTGCCCGCTGGTGGCGGCGGTGGGGCCACTGACCTCGCTGTAGCGCACCTTGACGGTGGTACCGCTGATGTCGATGCCGTTGCCGCTGCAGATGGCGTAGGCGTAGGTGGTGTTGTTGCTGTTGCCGCCACCGCCGTTCCAGCCGACCGCACTCCAGGAGTCGGGGTTGGTCTCGCCGTCGGCCGCGGCCTTCTGACCGAAGTCGTGCGCGGAGTTGTTGAAGGTGGGGAAGCTCGCGGTCGGCTTGAGGCTGCCGATACTCGCGGGCGTGCTGCGGGCGCCGCCGCCGAGCAGGCGGGTGTTCGCGGGGCAGGTGGCGGTGACCAGGCCGACCGTCCCGCTCGTGGTCGGGCCGGCGATCTTGTTCATCACCACCTGGGTGTGGTTGATGACGTTGCTGCTGAAGCACAGGGCGTACGGGGTGCTGGAGAAGGAGGCGTTGACCGCTCCCCCGCTGCCGCCGATGCCGAGCCAGTGGGTGACGTCGGTGCCGACCACGCCGGTGGAGCCGGTGTACTCGGTGCTGCCGTCGGGGCTGGGCGAAGTGCCGTTGATCTTGTTGCCGTTGGACGAGGTGCCGGTGCCGATGGCCTGGTCGATGCCGCCGCCGGAGATCAGGCCGCTGGTGCAGGCGGCCTGCGTGGTGATCTCGGAGAAGGTGGCGGCCGGTCCGGCGGTGGCGCCGGGGGTCTTCACCGTGACACCCACGGTGTTGGCGTAGGCGACGCCCGGCACGGCCAGGGCGAGCGCGGCGCCGATGGCGCATGTCTTCGCTGCGGCAAGTCGCCGCACCAGTCTTGTCCTCATCGAGTTCTCCCTCGGTGAAGGCCGCTGCCGCGGCCGAGTGGGAACGCAGGGACGATCGGCGTTGTGGCCGTCGGGTCACGTGCGCTGGGGGCGACGGGTGAACTGCTCACAGATCAGGGCACGGTGGCCACGCGTGGGCCGACTCCGCTCCCCGTACTCGGTGATCTTCTGGATCACTGATGAGTGGTCGCCTACGGGGAGCGCCCGGATGCCGCGGCAGCGGCGTCTCCCAGGTGTTCCGGGCGCCCTCTGTCCGCTTGGAGCATGCGGACTCTAACAGCCGTACAGGCCCGCATCTACGGCTTCCACTCACGGAAATCCCTTGCAGATGCGGCTTTCTCATTTCCCCCGGCCACGCCTCGGACGAACCCCCCACACGACGCCCGCGGAACCGGTCTCGACTCGTGTGATGCTCCAGCGGGGTCAGCCCTTCGCGGCCGCCTCCAGGATCTGGCGCAGACCCTCGGTGAGCGCGTCCCCGTCGGGTGCGGTCTTCGGATCGAACGTCCACTGGGCGATGAGTCCGGTCATCAGCGTCAGATAGAACCGGCCGAGCGTGTCCGCCGTCCCGTCCGAGACCTCCCCCTCGGGCACGCCCATCAGCAGCGCCACCAGCCCGCGCCCACCCTCCCTCTGGGCGCGAGCCAAGTGCTCGCGCACCTCGGGCAGTTCGATGGTCATGACCTCCATGCTCAACCGCCACACCGAGCCCGGCCCCCGCATGGTGGCGACGATGTTCGACCACACCCAGCGGAAGCGCTCCAGCGAACCGGGCGCACCCTCCACCTCCGGGCCGCCCCCTTCGAAGGCGTCGGACACGTTCTCCACGAGCGCCACGTAGGCCTGCGCGAGCAGCGCGTCCTTCGAGCCGTAGTGGTAGCCGATCGAGGCCAGGTTGGTCCCCGACGCCTTCACGATGTCCCGCGCGGTCGTCCGCGCGAAGCCCTTCTCCAGCAGGCAGCGCTTGGCGCCTTCCAGCAGATCTTCACGGTGTCCCATGCGGACCACCCTACCTCCGATCCATACAACCGTCCTAGACGCGTGACTTATACAAGCGTTCTAGACAATCGTTTAAGACGTCCGTACAGTTCTCGGCATGACGAACTCGACGAGCACCAACTCCCCTGCCGGGCGCGCCGGTCGCCGCGAATGGACCGCGCTCTGCGTGCTGATGCTTCCGCTGCTGCTGGTGTCCATGGACGTCTCGGTCCTCTACTTCGCCGTCCCGGCGATCAGCGCGGACCTGGAGCCGAGCGGCACCCAGCAGCTGTGGATCTTCGACATGTACGGCTTCGTCCTGGCCGGCCTGCTGATGACGATGGGCTCACTGGGCGACCGCATCGGCCGGCGCCGGCTGCTCCTGTTCGGCGCCGCCGCCTTCGGCGCCGCATCCCTGGTCGCCGCCTACGCGAGCAGCGCCGAGACCCTGATCGCGGCCCGCGCGGTCCTCGGCATCGGCGGGGCGACCCTGATGCCGTCGACCATGGCTCTGGTCCGCACGATGTTCACCGACCCCGCCCAGCGGGCGAAGGCGATCGGCATCTGGTCCGGCGTGATGACCGGCGGCATCGCCCTCGGCTCCGTGCTCAGCGGCGTTCTGGTCCAGTTCTTCTGGTGGGGCTCGGTCTTCCTGGTCAACCTGCCCGCGATGGTGCTGCTGCTGGTCCTCGGCCCGATCCTGCTGCCCGAGTCGAAGAACCCGGAGCCCGGCCGCTTCGACTTCCTGAGCGTGCCGCTGTCCATGGCTGCGGTGCTCCCCGTGATCTACGGCCTCAAGGAGATCCCGTCCGAGGGCTGGCACCCGCAGTACGTCGTCTCGGTCACCGTCGGCCTGCTCTTCGCGGCCCTCTTCGTCCACCGCCAGCGCACGGCCGCCTCGCCGATGATCTCGCCGGCCCTCTTCCGCGGCCGCGGCTTCGCCCCCGCGGTGGTCCTGAACCTCGTCTCCGCGTTCGCGATGATGGGTTCGGCGTTCTTCACCACGCAGTACCTCCAGTCGGTGCTCGGCAAGAGCGCGATGGAGGCGGCCCTGTGGGCGCTGCTGCCGTCGGTGCCGATCGGGATGGCCGCCCCGGTGGCCACGGCCCTGGTCCAGAAGGGCGTGAACCGCGCCTACGTGGTCACCGCGGGCTTCGCCGTCGGCGCGGCGGGCTACGGCATGCTGGCCCTGGCCGGCACCGACTCCCTCTGGCTCGTCCTCGCCGCCTGCGGCGTCCTGGCCTCCGGCATCGTCATGGTCATGTCGCAGATGACCGACCTGGCCATGGGAGCCGCCCCGGTGGAGCAGGCGGGCGCCGCCTCCTCGCTGCTGGAGACGGGAACGGAGTTCGGCGGCGCGCTGGGCATGGCGGTCCTCGGCTCCATCGGCACGGCGATCTACCGCCACGAGATGCCGGCCTCGGCCCCGGCCGAGGCCCACGAGACCCTGGGCGGCGCACTTGCCGTCGCCGGACGGGTGCCGGGGCGTACGGGAGACGCCCTGGCGACGGCGGCCCGGGAGGCGTTCACCTCCGGCATGCACGGCGCGGCCCTCGCGGGGACGGCCGTCCTGGCCCTCGCGGCGATCGTGGCGACGACGACCCTGCGCCGGATCCACATACGGGAGACGCCGGCACCGGAGACCGAGAAGGCCCTGGTCTGAGACACCTCACCGCACGGAAAAGCGCCGGACGGGCTGGATCACCAGCTCGCCCGGCGCTTTCGAGATCAGCCCGTCCGGCGTTTGAGGACCAGGCCGTTCAGGCCGAAACAGGGGGTCTGGGGGGCGGCAGCCCCCCAGTGACGGCAACCTCAGACCAGGTTCACCGAGCGGGCGGACGTCGCCCCGATCTCCTCCGCGACCTCGGCCAGGACGACAGGGTCCACCGTGTCGTCGACGGTCAGCACCGCCAGCGCCTCCCCGCCCACCGCGGCGCGGGCGACCTGCATGCCGGCGATGTTGATGCCCGCCTCGCCGAGGATGCGGCCCACGGTGCCGACGACACCGGGACGGTCCTCGTAGCGCAGGACGACCATGTGGTCGGCGAGCGCGAGGTCGACGTCGTAGTCACCGACCGCGACGATCTTCTGGAGGTGCTTGGGGCCGGCCAGCGTGCCGGAGACCGACACCTCCTCGCCGCCCGCGAGCGTGCCGCGCACGGTCACCACGTTGCGGTGGTCGCTGGCCTCGGAGCTGGTGGTCAGGCGCACCTCGACGCCGCGCTCCTGCGCGAACAGCGGCGCGTTGACGTACGACACCGTCTCGTCGACGACGTCCTCGAAGACACCCTTGAGCGCGGACAGCTCCAGCACCTTCACGTCGTGCTGGGTGATCTCGCCGTAGACCTCGACGTCGAGGCGGACCGCGACCTCGCCCGCGAGCGCGGTGAAGATGCGGCCGAGGCGCTCGGCGAGCGGCAGACCCGGCTTGACGTCCTCGGCGATGACACCGCCCTGGACGTTCACCGCGTCCGGAACCAGTTCACCCGCGAGCGCGAGGCGCACCGACCTGGCGACCGCGATGCCCGCCTTCTCCTGCGCCTCGTCCGTCGAGGCGCCGAGGTGCGGCGTGGCCACGACCTGGTCGAACTCGAAGAGCGGGGAGTCCGTGCAGGGCTCCTTCGCGTACACGTCGAGTCCGGCACCGGCGACCCGGCCCTCCTTGAGGGCGGAGTACAGCGCCTCCTCGTCGACGATCCCGCCACGGGCCGCGTTGACGATGCGCACGCTGGGCTTGACCTTGCGCAGCGCCTCGTCGCCGATCAGGCCGAGGGTCTCGGGCGTCTTGGGCAGGTGAACGGTGATGAAGTCGGAGACCTCGAGCAGCTCGTCCAGGGAGAGCACCTTGACGCCCATCTGCGCGGCCCGCGCGGGCTGCACGTAGGGGTCGTAGGCGACGACCTTCATGCCGAAGGCGGACATGCGCTGCGCGACGAGGGCACCGATGCGGCCCAGGCCCACGACGCCCAGCGTCTTCTCGGCCAGCTCGACACCCGTGTACTTGCTGCGCTTCCACTCGCCGATCTTCAGCGCGGCGTTGGCCTGCGGGATGTTGCGCGCGGTGGCGAGAAGCAGACCGCAGGCCAGCTCGGCGGCCGTGACGATGTTGGAGGTCGGGGCGTTGACGACCATCACGCCGGCCTTGGTGGCGGCGGAGACGTCGACGTTGTCGAGGCCGACGCCGGCGCGCGCGACGACCTTGAGCTTCTTGGCGGCGGCAACGGCCTCCGCGTCGACCTTGGTGGCAGAACGGATCAGGATCGCGTCGACTTCGGCGATGGCGGGGAGCAGTTCGGCTCGGTCGGCTCCGTTGCAGTGCCGGATCTCGAAGTCCGGGCCGAGCGCGTCGACGGTCGCGGGCGACAGCTCTTCAGCGATGAGTACGACAGGTTTCGAGCTCACGTGAGGTCCTCACTAGTCCAATGCGTGCGGACGGCCGTCCCGACGGCCGCAGGCGGAGGAGGGGGGCTAGCCGCGGAAGACGCACGACGCTGTGGGCCTGACGCGTATGTTGTGCAGCAGTGTAGTGGCGCCGCCGAGAGCGTCTTGCGCCTCTGCGGAAGGATCACCCGTCCGGGGCTGGACGGAGTGGCCAAAGGGGGTCGGAGCAGTCTGCCCCGACCCCCTGACACGAGGCTTACGCCTCCTCGCTCACCCAGCTCATCAGCTTGCGCAGCTGCTTGCCGGTGGTCTCCAGCAGGTGCTCGGAGTCCTGGGTCTTGTACTCGTTGTACTTCTTCAGACCGCCGTGGTACTCGTCCATCCAGTTCTGGGCGAAGGTGCCGTCCTGGATCTCGGCGAGAACCTGCTTCATCTCGGCCTTGGTGGCGTCCGTGATGATGCGCGGGCCGGTCACGTAGTCGCCCCACTCGGCGGTCTCGGAGACGGACCAGCGCATCTTCTCCAGGCCGCCCTCGTACATGAGGTCGACGATCAGCTTCAGCTCGTGCAGGCACTCGAAGTAGGCGATCTCCGGCTGGTAGCCCGCCTCGACCAGGGTCTCGAAGCCGGCCTTGACCAGGGCGGAGGTGCCGCCGCACAGCACGGCCTGCTCGCCGAACAGGTCGGTCTCGGTCTCCTCGGTGAAGGTCGTCTTGATGACACCCGCGCGGGTGCCGCCGATGGCCTTGGCGTACGACAGGGCCAGCGGGAAGGCGTTGCCGGTGGCGTCCTGCTCGACGGCGGCGATCGCCGGAACGCCACGGCCCTCCTCGTACTGGCGGCGCACCAGGTGGCCCGGACCCTTGGGGGCGACCAGGGCGACGTCGACGCCGGCCGGGGGCTTGATGAAGCCGAAGCGGATGTTGAAGCCATGGGCGAAGAACAGCGCGTCGCCGTCCTTCAGGTTCGGGGCGATGGACTCCTCGTAGACCTGCGCCTGGATCGGGTCCGGGATGAGGATCATGATGACGTCGGCCTCGGCGGCGGCCTCGGCCGGAGTCGCCACGCGCAGGCCCTGCTCCTCGGCCTTGGCCTTGGACTTGGAGCCCTCGTGCAGACCGACGCGGACGTCGACACCCGAGTCGCGCAGCGACAGCGCGTGGGCGTGGCCCTGGCTGCCGTATCCGATGACCGCGACCTTGCGGCCCTGGATGATGGACAGGTCGGCGTCGGCGTCGTAGAACAGCTCGGCCACTTTGGGTTCTCTCCTTGGTGTGCAGATTGTGCGTCCCACCGTATGACGGTGAGGGGAAGGGAAGTCTCAGGATCTCGGCATACGGGCGGACGGTGCGCGCCGGCCGCCCGTATTCAGCCTTACGCAGATCGGTCGAGAGCGCGCAGCGAGCGGTCCGTGATCGAACGGGCGCCGCGGCCGATCGCGATCGTGCCGGACTGGACCAGCTCCTTGATGCCGAACGGCTCCAGCATCTTGAGCATGGCGGACAGCTTCTCGTTGGATCCGGTGGCCTCGATGGTGACGGCCTCCGGGGAGACGTCGACCGTCTTGGCGCGGAACAGCTGGACGATCTCCACGATCTGGGAGCGCGTCTCGTTGTCGGCGCGCACCTTCACCAGAACGAGTTCGCGCTGAACCGCCTGGCCGGGCTCCAGCTCCACGATCTTCAGTACGTTGACGAGCTTGTTGAGCTGCTTGGTGACCTGCTCCAGCGGCAGGTCCTCGACGCCCACCACGATGGTGATGCGCGAGATGTCGGGGTGCTCCGTGACGCCGACCGCGAGCGAGTCGATGTTGAAGCCGCGGCGGGAGAACAGAGCGGCGATCCGGGCGAGGATGCCCGGCGTGTTCTCCACCAGGACGGAGAGCGTGTGCTTGGACATGTCGGGTTGCTCTTCCTTGCCAGTCGTCGTCAGTCGTCTTCGTTGTCGCCGAAGTCGGGGCGGACGTCCCGGGCGGCCATGATCTCGTCGTTGGAGGTGCCGGCGGCGACCATCGGCCACACCATCGCGTCCTCGTGGACGATGAAGTCGATGACGACCGGGCGGTCGTTGATGGAGTTCGCCTCTTCGATGACCTTGTCCAGGTCCTCCGGCCGCTCGCAGCGGATGGCGTGGCAGCCCATGGCCTCCGACAGCTTCACGAAGTCGGGGACGCGGGTGCCGGCGCTCGGCTGCTTGCCGTCCGCCTCGGGGCCGCTGTGCAGCACGGTGTTGGAGTAGCGCTGGTTGTAGAAGAGGGTCTGCCACTGGCGGACCATCCCGAGGGCGCCGTTGTTGATGATGGCGACCTTGATCGGGATGTTGTTCAGGGCGCAGGTGGTCAGTTCCTGATTGGTCATCTGGAAGCAGCCGTCGCCGTCGACCGCCCAGACGGTCGTGTCCGGCGCGCCGGCCTTGGCGCCCATGGCGGCCGGGACGGCGTAGCCCATCGTTCCGGCGCCGCCGGAGTTCAGCCAGGTGGCGGGCTTGTCGTACTGGATGAAGTGCGCGGCCCACATCTGGTGCTGGCCGACGCCCGCCGCGAAGATCGTGCCCTCCGGGGCGAGCTGCCCGATGCGCTCGATGACCTGCTGCGGGGAGAGCGAGCCGTCCTCGGGCTGGTCGTAGCCGAGCGGGTAGGTCTCGCGCCAGCGGTTGAGGTCGCTCCACCAGGCGGTGTAGTCGCCCTTGTGGCCCTCGCTGTGCTCCTTCTGCACGGCCTGGACCAGATCGGCGATGACCTCGCGGGCGTCACCGACGATCGGCACGTCGGCGGCGCGGTTCTTGCCGATCTCGGCCGGGTCGATGTCGGCGTGGACGATCTTGGCGTACGGGGCGAAGCTGTCCAGCTTGCCGGTGACGCGGTCGTCGAAGCGGGCTCCGAGGGCGACGATCAGGTCGGCCTTCTGCAGCGCGGTGACGGCGGTGACCGCACCGTGCATGCCCGGCATTCCCACGTGCAGCGGGTGGCTGTCGGGGAACGCGCCGAGCGCCATCAGGGTGGTGGTGACGGGTGCTCCGGTGAGTTCGGCGAGGACCTTCAGCTCGGCGGTGGCCTGCGCCTTGAGGACGCCGCCGCCGACGTAGAGGACGGGCCGCTTGGCGGCGGTGATCAGCTTGGCGGCCTCGCGGATCTGCTTGGCGTGCGGCTTGGTCACCGGGCGGTAGCCGGGCAGGTCCATGACGGGCGGCCAGGAGAAGGTGGTCTTCGCCTGGAGGGCGTCCTTGGAGATGTCGACCAGGACCGGGCCCGGGCGGCCGGTGGAGGCGATGTGGAACGCCTGCGCGATGACCCGCGGGATGTCCTCGGCCTTGGTGACGAGGAAGTTGTGCTTGGTGATCGGCATGGTGATGCCGACGATGTCCGCCTCCTGGAAGGCGTCCGTGCCGATCGACTTCGAGGCGACCTGACCGGTGATCGCGACCAGCGGCACGGAGTCCATGTGCGCGTCGGCGATCGGCGTGACCAGGTTGGTGGCGCCGGGACCGCTCGTGGCCATGCAGACACCGACCTTGCCGGTGGCCTGCGCGTAGCCGGTCGCGGCGTGGCCGGCGCCCTGCTCGTGCCGCACCAGCACGTGGCGGACCCGAGTGGAGTCCATCAGCGGGTCGTACGCCGGCAGGATCGCACCGCCGGGAATGCCGAATACCGTCTCAGCGCCGACCTCCTCGAGGGAGCGGATGAGGGACTGCGCGCCCGTGACGTGTTCGACGGGGGCGGACTGATGTCCTCCGGATCGGGGCCGCGGCTGCGGATGGGCCCCGGTGGCCTGCTCGGTCATCGGCATTCTCTTCTCGATGCTGAGGGTTTTTGCGAGGTTTGGGCGGAGTTCAAGGGCTGCACGAAAGGCGCTCGTGCAACAAAAAACCCCTCGTGCCGTAGGGCAAGCGAGGGGAGCGCGCCGGGGAGGTCGCTGGGGTTTCCGGATCGTCGTCCGGTGGGTCCCAGCTCAGCCGACGCGCTGTCCAAGTACGAGAATTCGGGTGCGCATGGCACTGACCCTCCCCCCGGCACGCACCACGTGTCAAGTGGGTGGGACGGGAGTCTCATTATGTGAACGAAGGGCACTGCCACCTCCGAAGACGGCGGGCACACCTCCGGTGTACACCCCCGAACCCCCGCCCGCGAACGCCGGCTCGGCCGGTGCATGCGGGACCGGATAGTGGCCGGATCCGAGCGCCCTGCGCAGCCGGTACTCGTCCAGCGCCCCCGCGAACGCCATGCCCTGCCCGTGGGTGCAGCCCATCGCGCGCAGCGCGATCACCTGTTCCGGCAGGTCCACGCCCTCGGCGACGGACTGGAGCCCGAGATCGCCGGCGATCCGGAGCAGCCCGCCGGTGATCTTGTGCAGCCGCGCGGACTCCACGACGCCCTCGACCAGACCGCGGTCGAGCCTGAGGACGTCCACGGGCAGCCGCCTGAGGGCCGTGATCGCCGCGTGACCGCCGCCGAAACCGTCGAGCGCGATCCGCACCCCGAGGCGGCTGAGCGCGGTCAGACGCCGCTCCAGCTCGTCCAGCGAGGTCCTGGCGTCGGTGTCGCACAGCTCGATGACCAGCGCGCCGGGCGGCAGCCCGTGCCGGGTCAGCAGAGCCTCCACGGAGCCGAGCGGCAGGGAGGAGCGGTCCAGCAGCCGCCGGGCGCTCATCCGGACGGCCACCGGCACCACGGTCCCGGTGACGGCCCGCTCGGCGGCCTGTCCCACGGCCTCCTCGAGGATCCAGCGGTCCAGCTCCGCGGTCTTGTCGCCGTCCTCGGTCACCCGCAGGAACTCGGCCGGGGTGAACAGCACCCCCTGGGAGGAGCGCCAGCGCGCCTGCGCCGAGACCGATGTGATCCGGCCGTTCTCCAGGCAGACCACCGGCTGGTGCAGCAGCGCGAACTCGCCGTCGTGCAGCGCGGCACGCAGCCGAGTGGCCAGCTCCGCCTTGCGTACGACGTCCTGCTGCATCTGCGGCTTGTACAGCTCGACGCGGCCCTTCCCGGCCGATTTCGCCCGGTACATCGCGAGGTCGGCGTTGCGCAGCAACTCGCCCGCGCCGAGGCCCTGCTCGGCGAAGGCGACACCGATGGAGGCGTTGACCCGGACATCGTTGCCGTCGATGGCGTAGGGGTGGGAGAGGGTCACCCTGAGGCGGTCGGCGAGCTCCAGGATGTTCCGCTCCCGGGCGGCACTGTCATGGGTGCCGTCCCCGACGATCAGAGCCGCGAACTCGTCGCCGCCCAGCCGGGACGCGGTGTCGCCGTGCCGGACCGCGTCCTGGAGTCTGCGGGCGGCCTGGACGAGCAGCTCGTCCCCCGCCTGGTGCCCGATCGTGTCGTTGACGGCCTTGAAGCCGTCCAGGTCGATGAAGAGCACGGCCGTGCCGCGCAGGGCGGCGCCCCGGTCGGTGGCACGGCGGCCGGACAGGGCCTGCTGGACGCGCTGGGTGAACAGCGCGCGGTTGGGCAGGTCGGTGAGCGGGTCGTGCTCGGCATTGTGCTGCAACTGGGCCTGCAGCCGCACGCGTTCGGTCACGTCCCGGCTGTTGAAGATCAGGCCGCCGTGATGCCGGTTGACGGTCGACTCGACGTTGAGCCAGCCTCTCCCACTCGCGGCTTCGCTCGAGCGGGAGGTGCCCCCATCGCCGGACCGGAAGCGGCACTCGATGCGCGTAGTGGGTTCCTCGAGCGGGCTGGCGGCGAGGAAGCGGCGCACCTCGTGCACCACGCAGCCCAGGTCCTCCGGGTGGATGAGACCGGCCAGCTCGGTACCCACCAGCTCCTCCGCGGGCCGTCCGTAGACCCCGGCGGCGGCCGGGGAGACGTACCGGAGGATGCCGTTGGGCGCGGCGATCATGATGACGTCGCTGGAGCCCTGCACCAGGGAGCGGAAGTGGTTCTCCTTCTGCGCCAGTTCCTGGGTGAGGGTGATGTTGTCCAGCAGCATGATGCCCTGGCGGATGACGAGCGCCAGTACGACGGCGCCCGCGGTGATCAGCACCACGTGGTCGGGCCTGCGGCCGTTGAGGACGTTGTACAGGATGCCCAGCGTGCACACGGCTGCGGCGAGGTACGGGGTGAGCGCGGCGAGGGAGCCGCTGAGCGGCCGTCCGGAGGGGTACCGGGTGTGATCGCCGCCGGGCGCGGGCAGCGGCACGTACGGATGGCCCGTGGTGCGCTGTCCGGGCACGTGCTCGTGGATCACGCGCGTGTGCCCGTCCGGTACGTGCCGTTCGCCGTCCTGCGCTCCCGGGCGCCGGGGGGCGGCCCAGGGGGCGTAGGCGAGCAGCAGCGAACCGGCGAACCAGCCCGCGTCCAGCAGTTGCCCGGAGTGGTAACTGCTGTGCAGCAGCGGCGAGGTGAACAGCGCGTCGCACATCACGGTCAGGGCGAGCGCGCCGATCGCGGTGTTGACCGCCGTGCGGTTGCCCGGGGAGCGGCGGAAGTGGAGCGCGAGCACCATGCTGACGAGCGCGATGTCGAGCAGCGGGTACGCCAGGGACAGCGCGGTGTGCGCCACGCTCGGTCCGTCGAACCGGGCCGCCTGGGCGAGCGCGAGGCTCCAGGACAGGGTGAGCAGCGAGCCGCCGATCAGCCAGGCGTCCAGCGCCAGGCAGATCCAGCCCGCCCGCGTCACGGGCCGTTTGGCGAGGACCAGCAGACCCACGATGGCGGGCGGCGCGAAGCACAGGAAGAACAGGTCGGCGTAGCTCGGGCTGGGCACGGGCCGGTCCAGGACGACCTCGTACCACCCCCAGACCGCGTTGCCCAGGGACGCCATCGCCGAGGAGAGCGCGAACAGCAGCCAGGCCGGGCGGAAGCGGACCCGCGGGCTGCGGGCGTAGAGGAAGCAGGAGACGGCGGCGGCACCCGCCGCGGCACTCAGTCCGAAGTCGCCCATGACCAGCGCGAGCCGGCCCGAGCCCCAGTCGCACATGGACCCGATGACGTAGGCGCCGCAGACCAGGGCGAGGACGAGCTGGTGGACGAGCCGCGATCCGTCACCGACGGCCGGCGCACGGGGCGGCAGCGGCGCTCCCGGCGGGTGCGGTGCCCGCACCGTGCCGTCCAGGGTGGTCGTCACGGAGGGCGGCGCATTCACCGGGGCCTCCCGGTTCGCGCCGCTCCCGGTGCCCGTGGGTCCCGGTGCGCGTTCTTCCTGCGGCCGCCCGGCCTGCGGTGGTGACTTTGATGGCTCGTGTGGTGGCCGCGTCTGCGCGCCCCCGTGCCCCAGGGTCGCCGTCGGCGGCTCCGCCGCGTCGGATCGTTCGTCCATAGGCCGTGCATCGCCCGTCGCCCCCCTCACAAATCTGCAATGTCCATCCCCGGCGCCCAGCGTCAGCGGCGCAGCCCCTGTCGGGACGATACACCAGGATCGTCACTCAGGGACATAACTTCTCTACGCTCCGTGACGGGCCACGTCAATACGGGCACGCCTCGCGTCCGGAGGATTGCGGAGGGTACCGGAAGCGGATTACGTCCCTGTTGTGAGGATCACGTTCCGCAGGGGCTCGTGGTTCACGAAGCGGTTCAACTGGTCCACCAGCAGCCGCTTTGCGCGCGGCAGAAAGGCCGAGGTGGGCCCGCCCACGTGCGGGCTGATGAGCACGCCGGGCGCCTGCCACAAGGGATGTCCCGCAGGCAGCGGCTCTGGGTCCGTGACGTCCAGGGCCGCGGTGATGCGCCCCTTCTCCAGCTCCACGAGCAGCGCCTCGGTGTCCACGACGGGTCCGCGGGCGACGTTGACCAGCAGCGCTCCGTCCTTCATCAGACGCAGGAAGTCTGCGTCCACCAGGCCCCGGGTGTCCTCCGTCAAGGGCGTGGAGAGGATCACGACATCGGCTTCCGGAAGCAGAGAGGGCAATTCGGTGAGCGGGTGCACCAGACCGCGCGCCGTGGTGCGCTGGGAGCGCGCCACGCGCGCCACCCGCGCGAGCTCGAAGGGCGCGAGCCGGTCTTCGATGGCGGCTCCGATGGCGCCGTACCCGACGATGAGGACGGTCCGGTCGGCGAGGGCGGGGTGGAACGCGCTCTGCCAGATCCCCTCCTGCTGAGCCCGGACGAACTGGGGGATGCCGCGCAGCGAGGCCAGGGTCAGGGTCAGCGCGAGTTCGGCCGTGCTCGCCTCGTGCACACCGCGCGCGTTGCACAGCTGGACGCCCGGCACGATCGACGACAGCCGGGCGGTGACGTCGTCGACGCCCGCCGTGAGCGTCTGGATGACCTGAACGCCGGTCAGGTGCTCCAGCGGGCGCACCTTGACCGGCCACCGCTTCATGTAGGGCACCACGTACACGACACAGTCGGCGGGGTCGCCGGGAAACTCCTGGTCGCCGCTCTCGCCACCGTCCCAGAACAGGTACCGGAGCCCCTCGGGAAGCCCCTCGATCTCCTCCGGCGGGATGGGAAGCCATACGTCTGCAGTCATGGCAGGAGGCTATGTCAGCCGTACAGGTGTGCAGAGGTTAGGTTGGGTGCCCAGGAGAGGGAGGTTCACGAGCAGGTGGAGCGCAGGACGATCGGCGCGGGGGCACTCGCGGTGGGGGCCGTCGGACTCGGGTGCATGCCGATGAGCTGGGCGTACAGCGGCTCGCGGCAGCGGGGCGACGCATCGCTCAGAGCGGTGCACCGGGCGCTGGACCTGGGCTCGACCCTCCTGGACACGGCGGACATGTACGGCCCGTTCACCAACGAGCTGCTGCTGGGGCGGGTGTTGAAGGAGCGGCGCCGGGACGCCTTCGTGTCGACGAAGGTGGGACTGCTCGTGGGCGAGCAGCACATCGTGGCCAACGGCCGCCCGGGGTACGTGAGGCGGGCCTGCGACGCCTCGCTGCGACGCCTGCAGACGGACGTGATCGACCTCTACCAGCTGCACCGCGCCGACCCCGAGGTCCCCGTCGAGGAGACGTGGGGCGCGATGGCCGAGCTGGTGCGGGCCGGAAAGGTACGGGCGCTCGGCGTGTGCGCGGTGGGTGCGCGCGGTGGCCGCCGCTCCGGGTCCCGGCTGCACGATGCGACCCTGCGCCAGCTCCAGCGGATCCAGCAGGTCTTCCCGGTGAGCGCGGTCCAGGCGGAGCTGTCGGCGTGGTCGCCGGAGGCGCTGGACTCGCTGCTGCCGTGGTGCGCGGCGCGGGGTGTGGGCTTCCTGGCGGCGATGCCCCTGGGAAACGGCTTCCTGACCGGCACGCTCACCCCGGGCGAGGGCTTCGAGCCGGACGACGTGCGCGCCCGCCACCCCCGTTTCACGGCCGAGATGATGGCCGCCAACCAGCCGATCGTCGCGGGGCTGCGCCGGATCGCCCGCCGGCACGGCGAGGACGTCACCGCGGCCCAGGTGGCCGTGGCCTGGGTGCTCGCCCAGGGCCGGCATGTGATCGCGTTGCCCGGCACCAAGCAGGAGCGCTGGGCGGAGCAGAACGCGGCGGCGGCCGCGCTGCGGCTGACCGCACAGGACCTGGCGGAGGTGGCCGGCCTGCCGGCGGCACAGGGATCCTGGGACTGAGCGGTTGCGCATGCGGTTCTCGCGGACCGGGAACCCGGGTGGGGCGAGCGGTGTATGAGAGGGAGAGGCTGTCGTCGGACTGCCGCTGTCGAAGGGACCATGATCGTGCAACGTCGAGCTGTGACGGCCGTGTTGGCCGCGTCCGCGCTCCTGCTGACGGCGGGCTGCTCCTCCGGCGGCGGTGGCTCGCCCGCCGGGCGCGGGAGTACGACGTCACCGGGTGCTGCCGCCTCCTCCGCCCGGGCCACCGAGTCGGCTCCTCCGGCCAAGGGCTCCGTGAAGGTGCTGCGCACGGTGGCCGAGGGCCTGAAGACGCCGTGGGGCCTGGCACCGCTCCCCGGCGGCGGCCTCCTGGTCTCCTCCCGTGACGACGGCACGATCACCCGGATCGACGAGACGACGGGCAGGAAGACCGAGTTGGGCACGGTCTCCGGGGTGTCCGCGGCCGGCGAGGGCGGCCTGCTGGGCATCGCCCTGTCACCCGACTACGCCTCGGACCACATGATCTACGCCTACTTCACCTCGGCCTCGGACAACCGCATCGTCCGGATGCTGTACGACGAGCAGAAGCCGGCCGGCGAGCAACTGGGTGCACCCGACACCGTCTTCAAGGGCATCCCCAAGGGAATCATCCACAACGGTGGCCGGATCGCCTTCGGTCCCGACCGGATGCTCTACGCGGGCACGGGCGAGAGCGGTGACCGTGGCCTTTCCCAGGACAAGAAGTCGCTGGGCGGCAAGATTCTCCGGCTGACCCCGGAGGGCGAACCGGCGCCGGGCAACCCGTTCCCCGACTCCCCGGTGTACTCGTACGGCCACCGAAACGTCCAGGGCCTGGCCTGGGACTCCAGGCAGCGCCTGTTCGCCTCGGAGTTCGGCCAGGACACGTGGGACGAGCTGAACGCGATCAAGCCGGGCGACGACTACGGCTGGCCGGACGCCGAGGGCAGGTCCTCCGACGCCCGCTACCACAACCCGATAGCGGAGTGGCACACCGACGAGGCCTCCCCCAGCGGCATCGCCTACGTCGACGGCGTCGTCTGGATGGCCGGCCTCAAGGGCCGGCGCCTGTGGCGCATCCCTCTCCAGGGCACCGAGGCCTCGGCGGCCCCCCAGCCGTTCCTCGAGGGTGAGTACGGCCGCCTGCGCACGGTGGTCGCGGCGGGCGGCGACAAGGTGTGGCTGGTCACAAGCAACACGGACGGCCGCGGGACGCCGAAGAAGGGCGACGACCGGGTGCTGGAGGTGGAGGTGAAGTAGCTCCGCGGCTCACTCCTCGTCCCCGGGTTCCGCTTCGGCCGACGGCGGCTCGGGCCGACGTACGACGACCTTCCCCGAGGCCAGGTCGATGGGGCCGCGACCGGGATCGTTGTCCCCGATGTCCTCCCGGGTCAGTTCCAGGCGCTTCTGCTCGTCGTGGGTGTGCTTGCGGCCGGGCGCGAACAGTTCCTCGAAGGTGTTGAACACGGCGTCTCCCCCCTGCCGGTTTCCTCCAGCGTACGACTCAGCCCGCCGTCGGGGCAGCGAGCGTGTCGGCCGGGAACAACCCCAGTCGATGCGCCATCGCCGCCGCCTCGCCCCGGCCCGCGACGCCGAGTTTGGACAGGATGTTGGAGACGTGGACGCTCGCGGTCTTCGGCGAGATGAAGAGTTCCTCGGCTATCTGGCGGTTGGTGCGGCCGGCCGAGACCAGGCGGAGCACGTCCCGCTCCCGGCTGGTGAGGCCGAGGCTCTCGGCCGGGTCGGCGGGCGTGCGGGCCTGCCGTGGGGCATGGGCGAGGGGGAGGCGGGCACGCTGGGCGAGCCGGGCGACGGCGTCGGCGAGCGGGCGGGCGCCGAGATGGCCGGCGACCGCCCCGGCCAGGCGGAGCAGTTCCGTGGCGCGGTCGCGTTCGCCGTCCCCGCCGGCCTCTTCGAGCAGGATCTGGGCGAGGCGGCGGCGGACGCGGGCGAGGTCGTAGGGGCGGTCCAGGCACTCGAAGTCGGTGACCAGGTCCGACCAGATCGCGGCGGTGTCGGTGCCGCGGGCACGGTGCAGTTCGGCACGGGTCCAGCGCTCGTAGGCGTGCCAGAGCGGCGCGCCGGTGGTGAGCTTCCGAGCGGCTTCGGCGAGCCGGTCGAGGACGTCGGCGCGGCCGTCGGCCCCCGCGGGCAGGGCGCGGGCGTCCGCCTCGGTGGTGGCGGCGGCCAGCAGCAGGGGCCAGCCGTAGCGCTGGGTACCGGGCGGGAAGCCGACCTCCAGGGCACGCTCCAGCTCGACGCGGGCGTCGAGGAGCCGGCCTTCCTCGGCGGCGACGCCGATGGCGATCCGGGCCATCGGCAGCAACTGCTGGGGCATCGGATCGTGGGTGCCGTAGTGGGCGTGGGCGATGGCGAGTTGGCGGGCGGCCTCGGCGGCGTCGCCCCGGGCCAGGGCGATGTGGGCCAGGCGCAGGGCACCGGAACCCCGGGGCTTGGCGCTGCCCACGGAGCCCAGGGCACCCGCCGCTGCTTCGGCGGCCTCGTCCCACTGACCCAGCGCGTACAGCGAGTCGGAGAGGTTGCCCCAGATCCACTGCTCGGAGTCGACCTGGCCGAACCTGCGGGCGAAGGCGATGCCCTTGCGCAGGATCGGCACGGCCTCGCGGGAGCGGCCGACCGACTCCAGCTCGGAGGGCAGATTCACATAGGCCCGGCCCACGACGTGCGTCACGCCCTCCTGGAGTGCGGCCTCCATGACCCGGGCCGTCTCCGCCAGCCCGGCCTCGACGTCACCCGCGTCGACCATCAGGCAGCCGAGGGTGATGCGCGCGTTGAGCTCGATCTCGCGGGCGCCCACCATCCGCGCGTACTCCACGGCCCGTTCCGCGGCGGCGAAGGCCTCCGGGCCGGGCCGGTGCAGCATGGACCAGCCGGCGACATTGGCCAGCACGTCGGCGTGCACCTCCGAGGGCGGCAGGCCGCGCACCAGGTCCTGGGCGTTGGCCAGTTCCTGCCAGCCGTCGCCCCGGGCCAGTGCCTGGACCAGCCGGGAGCGCTGTACCCAGAACCAGGCGGCACGCAGCAGGTCCTCCTCGTCCTGGAGAAGCCGCAGCGCCTTCTTGGTGATCTTCAGGGCGCGTTCGCGCTCTCCGCAGAAGCGGCCCGCGACCGCCGCCTCCGCCATCAGGTCGAGGTAGCGCAGCGGGGTGGTGGCCGGATCGCAGCCGCACGGAGGGTAGACGTCGGCGTAGTCGACGGGGCGCAGGGCGGCGCGGACCTCCTCGGGGGCGGTGTCCCACAGCTCCATCGCCCGCTCCAGGAGCCGCAGTTGCTCGCTGTAGGCGTGCCGGCGGCGCGCCACGACGGAGGCGTCGAGGACGGCGGGTAGGGCCTTGGCGGCGTCATGGGCCTGGTACCAGTAGTTGGCCAGACGCGTCACGCGCGCGTCGGCCGGGACCAGCCCCGGATCGCTCTCCAGGGCCTCGGCGTAACGCCGGTTGAGCCGGGAGCGTTCGCCGGGCAGCAGGTCGTCGGCGACGGCCTCGCGGACCAGCGAGTGCCGAAAGCGGTAGCCGTCGCCGGCGGGCGCGGCGGTGAGGATGTTGGCGCCCACGGCGGCCCGCAGCGCCTCGATGAGGTCGTCCTCGGCGAGCTGGGCCACGGCGGCCAGCAGCCGGTGCTCGACGGTGGAGCCGCCCTCGGCGACGATCCGGGCGACCCGCTGGGCGCTCTCGGGCAGCGTCTCGACGCGGACCAGGAGCAGGTCGCGCAGGGAGTCGGTGAGGCCGGTGCAGCAGCCCTCGCAAGAGGCGACGGCGAGTTCCTCGACGAAGAAGGCGTTGCCGTCGGAGCGTTCGAAGATCTCGTCGACCTGGTCCGGGTCGGGTTCGGTGGCGAGGATGCCGGCGATCTGGCGGGCGACCTCCTCGCGGGTGAAGCGGGCGAGCTCCAGGCGGCGGACGGTGCGCAGCCGGTCGAGTTCGGCGAGCAGGGGGCGCAGCGGGTGGCGGCGGTGGATGTCGTCGGCGCGGTAGGTGGCCAGGATGAGGAGGCGGCCGGTGCGCAGGGTGCGGAAGAGGTACGCGAGGAGGTGGCGGGTGGAGGCGTCGGCCCAGTGCAGGTCCTCCAGGACCAGCACGACCGTGTGCGCGGCGGCGACCCGCTCCAGCAGCCGGGCGGTCAGCTCGAACAGGCGGGCCGTGCCCTGCTCGTCGTGGCGGCTGGAGGTGGCCTCCCCCAGCTCGGGGAGCAGTCGGGCCAGTTCCTCCTCCTGGCCGGCGCCGGCGGCGGCGAACTCCTCGGGCAGGGTGTCGCGCAGGGCGCGCAGCGCGGTGGAGAAGGGGGCGAAGGGCAGTCCGTCGGCGCCGATCTCCACGCAGCCGCCCACGGCGACGACGACACTGCGGCGGCAGGCGCCCTCGCCGAACTCCTCGACGAGCCGGGTCTTGCCGACTCCCGCCTCACCGCCGAGCAGCAGCGCCTGCGGCTCTCCCGCGGCGGCTCGGGCGAGCGCGTCGTTCAGGGTGTGCAACTCGTCGGTGCGGCCTACGAACACGGGACTGACGGATCTGGTCTCCACGGACCCGAGCATCGCACGGGGCTCGGACAAGGACGCACCCGTTTTCCACAGCTCCGGTGCGATGGTCGTACGAACCTGGGGCGGAGGGCGGCCGACCCCCGTGCTAAGGGGCGCAAATTGGTAGGGACGAGCCCTGTAGGTGGGTGCGTTTGTTTTTCA